>NZ_JBSFJC010000033.1:0-72798 GCF_053597855.1 Kitasatospora sp. NPDC001225 | reverse complement strand
GGTTACATTCCGAACCCGGAAGCTAAGCCTTACAGCGCCGATGGTACTGCAGGGGGGACCCTGTGGGAGAGTAGGACGCCGCCGAACAATTATTCAGAAGAACCCCCATCCGGGTCCCGGATGGGGGTTCTTCGCATTTCCGGTGACGTATCGTCAGGGCATGGACGATCAGACAGCGGTCATTGCGAACGATGTGCTCCGGCCCGCGCAGCGCGACGGCGCTCTGCGTGTTCTGGCGGAGGCCCAGGCGGTGGACGGCCGGGCCGCCGTGTCCGAGCAGGGCCGGCTCCGGCTGCGGAACGCGGAGACTCCGCGCCCGGGCGTCATCCATCTCGTAGAGACCGAATCCGGGGCCGGATCCGAGTCCGAGACCGGAGCCGTCCTCGGCTACGGCCAGCTGGAGGTGCCGGAGAACCCGGCCGCCAACCCCGCTGCCGAGCTGGTGGTCGATCCCGCCGTCCGCGGTCGCGGCCTGGCCCGTCCGCTGGTGGACGCCGTCCTGGCGCAGGCCCACCGCGCGGGGCGCGAGGCGGTGGACTTCTGGGTGCACGGCGGCCACCCGGCGGCCCGGCACCTGGCCGAGGCGTACGGCGCGGAGCTGGTCCGCGAACTGCGCCAGATGCGTCGGCCCGGCCCGCAGACCGAGGACGTGGTCGTCCCCGCGGGCATCGAGCTCCGTACCTTCCGCCCGGGGGAGGACGACGCCGAGTGGCTGCGGCTGAACGCTCTGGCCTTCGCCCACCACCCCGAGCAGGGCACCTGGACCGAGCAGGACCTGGCCGAGCGGATCGCCGAGCCCTGGTTCGACCCGGCCGGCTTCTTCCTCGCCACCCGGGACGGCAGGGTGGTCGGCTTCCACTGGACCAAGGTGCACCCGGCCACCGCCACCGAGCCCGAGCTGGGCGAGGTGTACGTGGTCGGCGTGGACCCGGCGGAGCAGGGCAGCGGCCTCGGCCGGGCACTGACCGCGGCGGGCCTTCGCCACCTGACCGGCAGCGGCCCCGGCGAGCGCGGACTGGGCGCCGTCCTCCTCTACGTCGACGCCGACAACCCGGTGGCCGTGCGGGTGTACGAACGCCTGGGGTTCACCGTCCACGAGGTGGACCTCATGTACCGGGCCCCGTACCGGGCGCCCCGCCCCGCCTAGCCGCCGGTAGCCGCCGTCGGCCGGAACGCCCCCGGAACACCCCCGGACCGGGGCGCGGACCAGGGAACGGACGGGGTACGGGACGGCCGAACCCCTTGCCCCGACCGACTCAGCTTTCCTCCCGGCCATGCGGTGTTTACCGTGGATTCAATTGCTGCCGCGAAGATCACAGGATGAAGTCCGTAGTGTCTCGCTCGTGCAGAGTCGACCGCCACGCACCGGCCGGTCCTGTACGGACCGCGCCCGGAGGGTGGGTGCTGTCCCCGGGTCCGGCCCGGGGCGAGGGCGACGGCCCGCAGAGCCCATCGCGTCCGGACGCCGTCCTGCTGCTGGAGGAGCTGGAGCCCATGAGCATCCCCCGCCCCGTCTCTGCCCCGCTGTCGCCCCCGGCCCGGATGTCCAGCGCGCTGGGGATCCCGCCGGAGCTGCCGGCCACGGACGACGAGGAGTTCGAAGCGCTGCCGCAGGGCCGCTTCCTGGACCGCGAGCGCAGTTGGCTCGCGTTCAACGAGCGGGTCCTGGAGCTGGCCGAGGACCCGGGCATCCCGCTGCTGGAGCGGGCGAAGTTCCTGGCGATCTTCGCGAGCAACCTGGACGAGTTCTTCATGGTCCGGGTGGCCGGCCTCAAGCGCCGGATCGCCACCGGCGTCGCCACGCGCAGTGCCTCCGGCCTCCAGCCGCGCGAGGTGCTGGACCTGATCTGGACCCGCTCGCGCGAGCTGATGGCCCGCCACGCCGCCGCCTTCCAGCAGGAGGTGCTGCCGGACCTCGCCACCGAGGGCATCGAGCTGGTCCGCTGGTCGGAGCTGGCCGAGAAGGAGCAGGCCCGGCTGCACACGCTGTTCCGGCAGAAGATCTTCCCCGTGCTGACCCCGCTGGCCGTCGACCCGGCGCACCCCTTCCCGTACATATCGGGACTCTCGCTGAACCTGGCCGTCGTGGTGCGCAACCCGGTCTCCGGGCACAAGCACTTCGCGCGGGTCAAGGTGCCGCAGTCGCTGGCCCGCTTCCTGGAGGCCTCGCCCCAGCGGTACGTCCCGCTGGAGGACGTCATGGGCGCCCACCTGGAGGAGCTCTTCCCGGGGATGGAGGTGCTGGCCCACCACGCCTTCCGCGTCACCCGCAACGAGGACCTGGAGGTGGAGGAGGACGACACCGAGAACATCCTCAAGGCCCTGGAGAAGGAGCTGATGCGGCGGCGCTTCGGCCCGCCGGTCCGGCTGGAGGTCGAGGAGTCGATCGACCCGTACATCCTGGACCTGCTGGTGCGGGAGCTGAACATCACCGAGGCGGAGGTCTTCCCGCTGCCCGGGCCGCTGGACCTGACCGGGCTGTTCGGGATCGCCGAGCTGGACCGCCCGGAGCTCAGGTACCCGAAGTTCGTGGCCGGCACGGCCCGCGGGCTGACCGACGTCGAGTCGGCCTCCCAGCCGGACATCTTCGCCGCGATGCGCGAGCGCGACGTGCTGCTGCACCACCCGTACGACAGCTTCTCCACCTCGGTGCAGGCCTTCCTGGAGCAGGCCGCCGCCGACCCGGACGTGCTGGCGATCAAGCAGACCCTGTACCGCACCTCCGGCGACTCGCCGATCGTCGACGCGCTGATCGACGCGGCCGAGTCCGGCAAGCAGGTGCTGGTGCTGGTCGAGATCAAGGCGCGCTTCGACGAGCAGGCCAACATCAAGTGGGCCCGCAAGCTGGAGGAGTCCGGCTGCCACGTGGTGTACGGCCTGGTCGGGCTGAAGACGCACTGCAAGCTCTCGCTGGTGGTCCGGCAGGAGGGCGACACCCTGCGCCGCTACTCGCACGTCGGCACCGGCAACTACCACCCGAAGACGGCCCGGCTGTACGAGGACCTCGGCCTGCTCACCTCCGACCCGCAGGTCGGCGCGGACCTCTCGGACCTGTTCAACCGGCTCTCCGGCTACTCGCGCCGCGAGTCCTACCGCCGTCTGCTGACCGCCCCGCGCGGCCTGCGCGACGGGCTGGTCGCGCGGATCCACAACGAGATCGCCCACCACCGGGCGGGCCGTCCGGCCTACGTGAAGGTCAAGGTCAACTCGATCGTCGACGAGGCCGTGATCGACGCGCTGTACCGGGCCTCCCAGGCCGGGGTGCCGGTGGACGTCTGGGTGCGCGGGATCTGCGCGATCCGCCCGGGTGTCCCGGGGCTGAGCGAGAACATCCGGGTCCGCAGCGTCCTGGGCCGCTTCCTGGAGCACTCCCGGATCTTCGTGTTCGGCAACAACGGCGATCCGGAGGTCTGGATCGGCAGCGCCGACATGATGCACCGCAACCTGGACCGCCGGATCGAGGCGCTGCTGCGGATCACCGATCCGGCGCACCGCGCCGAGCTGTCCGGGCTGATCGACCTCGGGGTGTCGGACGAGACCGAGTCCTGGCACCTGGGGCCGGACGGCGCCTGGACCAGGCACTCGCAGGACGCCGAGGCCCGGCCGCTGCGACACGTCCAGGACCTGCTGATCGACTCGCGCCAGCGCCGCAGGGCCGCCACCTCGCGCTGACGCGCCCACTGATGCGAGCCGCCGGAGCAGTCGGGCCCCTCGGGGCCCGAAGGGGACCTGTTCCGGCGGTCGGCCACCAGCTCCGGGGGACCGCCCCGGGGGAACGGGGATCTACCACGCCATGACCGAAGCGCCGATGACGGCCCAGGCGGCCTCCACAGCGACCGCCGGGGACATCCTCTCCCGCCACCTCACCGTCCAGGCCGGCGCCTTCCTGCGCGCGCTGCCGCTGGCGGTGGGCGAGGTCGGTGCCAGACCCGGGACGGCCTCGACCGTCCCGTCGGCCGGCACCTCGGACCTGCTGCGGGCCGTCCGGCGGATCGGCGGGCTGCTGCACACCTTCGGCTCGGTCTTCGAACAGACCTGGGCGCAGGAGTCGCGCACCGAGCTGCGCTGGCTGCTCAACCTGCTGGCGCTGGAGCCCGGCTACGTCCGCCGCTCGGCCCGGCTGCTGGGCGCGCTGGACCTGCTGAGCGGCACCGACCCGGAGGGGACGGGCATGCTGGCCGGCCACGCGGGCGCCCCCAAGGCGCGCGCGCTGCTGGACCGGCAGCTGACCCTGGCCCGGACCAGGGCGCACTCCACCGTGCTCCAGGAGCTCCGCTCCGCCCGGCTGCACGCGCTGGCGGACCGGATGACCCTGCTGGTCGGCGAGGCGCCGCTGCTGGACTCGGCGGACGGCCGGGCCCCGGCCGTGCTGCTGCCGCAGGCCGCCGCCGCGTTCGCCGCGCTGTCCGCGGGCGCCCAGCAGCTGCCGCTGCAGCGGGCCGCGACGCCGTACGGCGGGGACGGGCTGCGCCGGCTGGGCGCGGTGCCGGCGTCCCGCGGGGCGACGGACGCGGACACCGCGCTGGCGGCCGACGACGCGCCCTGGGCGCGGTTGCGGATCCTGGTGAAGCGGGCCCGGTACGTGCTGGAGGTGTGCGGCCGCGCGTCCTCCGAGCTGGACGGGCTGGACGCGGTGCTGGACCGGCAGCAGGAGGCGGCGGACGCCGCCGTCACCGCCGCCACCGCGGCGCGCACCCCGCGGATCACCCCGGCGACGGCGTACGTGCTGGGCGTGGTGCACGCCGACCAGCGGCTGGAGGTGGAGTCGGCGCGGTACGCCGTCGGCCGCCGCTGGCCGGACCTGCCGCCCGGCCCGGACGGCTGGCTGGAGCTCGTCCCGGCCGACGCCTGGGGGCACTCCGTCGCACCCCGGACGGTCTGAGGTGGGCGAGCGCCCCCGCACCGGCCGGGCGGCGGCCGGTGCGGGGCACGGCCCGGTGATCCTGGCGGCGGGCGCGGTGCTGTGGCTGCCGGGCCGGCCGAAGAAGAGCGGCCGGCTGGGGCGGCCGCGGATCGCGCTGGTCCACCGGCCCAAGTACGACGACTGGAGCCTGCCGAAGGGCAAGCTCGAAGCCGGTGAGGGGATGGCCGAGGCGGCGCTGCGCGAGGTCCGGGAGGAGACCGGGTTCCACTGCCTGCTGGGCCCGGAGCTGCCCACCCAGCACTACCGGGTGCAGGGCCGTCCGAAGGAGGTCCGCTACTGGGCGGCGGTGCCGTCGAGCGGGTCCTTCCGGCCCAACCGGGAGGTGGACCGGCTGGACTGGCTGCCAGCCGGGAAGGCGCGCGCACGGCTCACCCACGACCAGGACCGGCTGCTGGTCGACGCCCTGCTGGCGGTCCTGGGGGCGGAGCCGGTGCGGGCCGCGGGGGCCGGGCCGGTGAAGGAACGGTGGAAGTGATCTCGTCGCGCCCTCCCCGTGACGCAACCGTTACTACCTGACGTAGTTTCCTGTCATCCGTTCGAGGTTCACTCGCCGTTCACTTGCGACCGGCTGTCGTGTCACTTACCCGGCCTAACTTCGGGACCACCGGAGGGCCGCACGGGCCCCGGACCACAGCAAAACCCGCGCTGGGCCGTACGCGTACGGCGCACGCCAAGGGCAATGCCACAGAAAGGGACACCCCTGTGAAGCTCCAGCGGAACGGCCGCTCCAAGGCCCTCGCGATCGGTGCCATGGCGCTCGTCAGCTCGCTGTCGCTCGCCGCCTGCGGGTCGGACAACAACAACAACACGACCGCGTCCGGTGGCTCCAACGGCTCCGCCGCGACCAGCGCGATCAACTGTGGCAAGGCCGGTTCGCTGATCGCCGCCGGTTCGACCGCGCAGACCGCGGCGATGGACGTCTGGAAGACCAGCTTCGCCGCCGCCTGCTCCGGCAGCACGATCAACTACCAGGGTGGCGGCTCCGGTGCCGGCATCCAGCAGTTCAACCAGGGCAAGATCCAGTTCGCCGGCTCCGACTCGGCCCTCAAGCCGGCCGAGGTCGACGCCTCCAAGGCGGTCTGCACCGGCGGCCAGGGCATCGACCTGCCGATGGTCGGCGGTCTGATCTCGCTGGTCTACAACGTCGACGGCGTCGACAACCTGGTCCTGGACGGCCCGACCTCCGCCAAGATCTTCGACTCGCAGATCACCAAGTGGAACGACCCGGCGATCGCCGCCCTGAACCCGGGCGCCAAGCTGCCGGACGCGGAGATCCAGACCTTCCACCGCTCGGACGACGCCGGCACCACCGAGAACCTGACCAAGTACTTCGCCGCCGCCGGCGGCGGCGCCTGGACCTACCCGGCCGGCAAGGCCTGGGCGGCCAAGGGCGGCCAGTCGGCCAACGGCAGCGCCGGCGTCTCGGCCCAGGTGAAGCAGGTCAAGAACTCGATCAGCTACGTCGAGCTGGCCTACGCCCAGACCAACAGCCTGAAGAGCGCCGACATCAACACGGGCGCCTCCAAGCCGGTCGCGGCCACCGCCGAGAACGCCGCCAGCACCATCGCCAAGGCCCAGGCCGCCGGCACCGGCAGCGACCTCGCGCTGAAGCTCGACTACGCGACCAAGGACGAGGGCTCCTACCCGCTGGTCCTGATCACCTACGAGATCGTCTGCGACAAGGGCAACAAGGCCGAGACCCTCGACACCCTGAAGTCCTTCCTGACCTACACGGCCAGCGACGCGGGCCAGAAGGCCGTCGGCGAGAAGGGCTACGTCCCGCTGCCGAAGGCCGTGACCGACAAGGTCAACGGCGTCATCGCGACCCTGGCCTGACCCGACAGGACCCCCGGTGGGGCGGCCCCGTGAGCGAGGGGGGCCGGGGCCGCCCCACCGGAACGCACCACACCCAGCACCACGTCCGGGGCACCGCCGCCATGGTGCCGTTCCCCCTTCCGGGGCGGCACCACCAGACCGGAGTAGACCAATGACTTCATCCTCCCCTGCCGCCCCGCGAGGCAGGGAACGCCGGCCGCGCGACAGCCGGGTCGGCGACAAGATCTTCATGAACCTCGCCCGGGGCTCGGGCATCCTGCTGCTGGTCATCATGGCCGCCATCGCGGCGTTCCTGACCTGGCGGTCGGTCCAGGCCCTGAGCACCAACGAAGGCAACTTCCTCACCTCCTTCGAGTGGACGCCGGACGCCCCGAAGCCCGTCTTCGGCATCGCCGTCCTGGCCTTCGGCACCATCGTCAGCGCCGTCATCGCGATGGCGATCGCCGTCCCGGTGGCCATCGGGATCGCGCTGTTCATCTCGCACTACGCGCCGCGCCGGATCGCCCAGCCGTTCGCCTACCTGGTCGACCTGCTCGCCGCCGTCCCCAGCATCGTCTACGGCCTCTGGGGCGCGCTCTTCCTCGTGCCGCACATGGACGGTCTGACCAGCTGGCTCAACGAGTACCTGGGCTGGACGTACATCTTCGACCAGACCAGGACCGGCACCCCGCGCAACCTGTTCACCGTCGGCATCCTGCTGGCGATCATGGTCCTGCCGATCATCACCGCGGTCTCCCGCGAGGTGTTCCGCCAGGTGCCGCGGATGCACGAGGAGGCGGCGCTCGCGCTCGGCGCGACCCGCTGGGAGATGATCCGCACCGCGGTGCTGCCGTTCGGCCGCCCCGGCATCATCTCGGCCTCGATGCTCGGCCTCGGCCGCGCGCTCGGCGAGACCATCGCGGTCGCGGTGGTGCTGTCCGCCAGCAACGTCCTGTCGCTGCACATCCTCGACGCCGGCGGCGGCACCTTCGCGCAGAACATCGCGCTGAAGTTCGCCGAGGCCGGGGACAACGGCCGCAACGCGCTGATGGCCTCCGGCCTCGTCCTGTTCGTCATCACCCTGCTGGTGAACGGTGCCGCGCGACTGATCATCGCCCGCCGCAAGGAGTACTCGGGGGCCAACGCATGACCGTCACCGCGCTCGTCGAGGACGCCCGGCCCGTCGGCCGTCCGCTGACCGCCAACCGCCTGCCCAAGTGGGCCCCGGCCGCCGTCGCCGCCGGCTCGATCGCCCTCGGCTGCGGGATCGGCGCGGTCGGCGGGCTGGCCAGCCACCTCCAGTGGGGCCTGATCTCGGGCCTGCTCTTCCTCCTGATCAGCTACACCCTCTCGGCCCAGGTCGAGGGCCGTCGGCAGGCCAAGGACCGGTTCGCCACCTCGGTGGTCTGGGTCGCCTTCATCCTGGCCGTCGTCCCGCTGGTCGCCCTGACGGTCTACACCGTCCAGCAGGGCATCCACGTGGTCGACGGGAACTTCCTGGGCCACTCCATGAAGGGCGTGATCCAGTCCGGGCCCGGCGGCGGCATCTACCACGCGCTGATCGGCACCCTGGAGCAGGTCGGCCTGGCCACCGCCATCGCCGCCCCGATCGGTCTGCTGACCGCCGTCTACCTGGTCGAGTACGGCCGCGGCACGCTCGCCAAGGCGGTCACCTTCTTCGTCGACGTCATGACGGGCATCCCGTCGATCGTCGCCGGTCTGTTCATCCTCTCGATCTGGAACCTCGCGCTGGGCTTCAGCTACTCCGGCTTCTCGGGCAGCCTCGCACTGGCGATCCTGATGATGCCGGTCGTGGTCCGGTCCACCGAGGAGATGCTCAAGCTCGTCCCGAACGAGCTGCGCGAGGCCTCGTACGCGCTCGGCGTGCCGAAGTGGAAGACCATCCTGCGGATCGTCCTCCCCACCGCGATCGGCGGCATCACCACCGGTGTGATGCTCGCGGTCGCCCGCATCACGGGCGAGACCGCCCCGGTGATGATGCTGGTGTTCGGCGCCGACTCCATCAACAACAACCCGTTCGAAGGCCCGCAGCAGTCCCTGCCGATGTACATCTGGCAGCAGTACTCGCAGGTCAACAACGACTTCGGCTACGCCCGTGCCTGGGGCGCGGCGCTGGTGCTGATCGCCTTCGTGATGGGGCTCAACCTCATCGCCCGGGGCATCGCGCGCTGGCGCTCGCCCAAGGGCGGGCACTGAGCGACCGACTGACGTACGAGACAGACGAGAGAAGCAACGATCATGGCCAAGCGCATCGACGTCAGCGGACTGTCGGCCTTCTACGGCACCACCAAGGCCATCGAGGACATCTCGATGAGCATCGAGCCCCGCTCGGTGACCGCCTTCATCGGCCCCTCCGGCTGCGGCAAGTCCACCTTCCTGCGGACCCTCAACCGGATGCACGAGGTGATCCCCGGCGCCCGGGTCGAGGGCAAGGTCCTCCTGGACGACGAGAACCTGTACGCCTCCAACGTCGACCCGGTCGCCGTGCGCCGCTCGGTCGGCATGGTCTTCCAGCGCCCGAACCCGTTCCCGACCATGTCGATCTACGACAACGTGATCGCCGGTCTCCGGCTCGCCGGCGTGAAGAAGAAGGCCGTGCTGGACGAGGTGGTGGAGCGCTCGCTGAAGGGCGCCAACCTCTGGAAGGAGGTCCACAACCGGCTGAACAAGCCGGGGGCCGGCCTCTCCGGCGGTCAGCAGCAGCGCCTGTGCATCGCCCGCGCCATCGCGGTCGAGCCCCAGGTCCTGCTGATGGACGAGCCCTGCTCCGCGCTCGACCCGATCTCCACCCTCGCCATCGAGGACCTGATCGGCGAGCTGAAGGAGCAGTTCACCATCGTCATCGTGACCCACAACATGCAGCAGGCGGCCCGCGTCAGCGACCGCACCGCCTTCTTCAACCTGGCCGGCGTCGGCCAGCCGGGCAAGCTGGTCGAGCTGGACGACACCCAGCGGATCTTCTCCAACCCGCAGGTCCAGGCGACCGAGGACTACATCTCCGGCCGCTTCGGCTAGACCGGCCCCGTCACGGGCGGCGCCCCGGCGCCGAGCGGCGTGACGGACCGCGAGCTGTCCCGTGGTGCTGCATGGCGGTGCCGCCACGGGGCATGGAAAAGGGCCCGCCCCCGAGATGTGGGGGCGGGCCCTGTCCGTTCGTGCGTCCTGCTCCGCGCGTCCCGCGGGGCCGTCAGCCCCAGAACAGGTGGGCGAACCAGTACACCAGCGCCGCGACGAGCGCGGCCGCCGGCATCGTGATGAACCAGCCGAGCACGATGTTCTTCGCGACGCCCCAGCGCACCGCGCGGATCCGCTTGGTGGCCCCCGCGCCCATGATCGCCGCGGTGATCACGTGGGTGGTGGAGATCGGCGCCTTGAAGACGAACGAGGTGACGTACATGACCGTGGCGGCGGTGGCCTCGGCGGCGAAGCCCTGCGGCGGGTCCAGCTCGATGATCTTGCGTCCGAGCGTCCGCATGATCCGCCAGCCGCCCGCGTAGGTGCCCAGCGAGAGCATGGTCGCGCAGGAGATCTTCACCCAGACCGGGATCCCGTTGCCGGACTGGTGGCCGGAGATGGTGAGCGCCATCACCACGATGCCCATGGTCTTCTGGGCGTCCTGGAGACCGTGCGCCAGCGCCATCGCGGCGGCCGAGGCGGTCTGGGCGACCCGGAAGTTGCGCTTGGCCTTGTGCGGGTTGGCCCGGCGGAAGATCCACAGGATCGCCAGCATCACCAGGAAGCCGCCGACCAGGCCGACCACCGGCGAGACGATCATCGGGATGACGATCTTGTCGAGGACCCCGCTCCAGATCACGTCGATGCCGCCGGCCATCGCCGCGCCCACCATGCCGCCGAACAGCGCGTGCGAGGAGGAGGACGGCAGGCCGAAGTACCAGGTGACCAGGTTCCAGGCGATCGCCCCGACCAGGGCGGCGAACAGGATCACCATGCCCTTGTCGCCGGTGGGGGTCTCGATGATCCCCTTGGAGACGGTGTGCGCCACGCCGCTGCCGAGGAACGCGCCGGCCAGGTTCATCACCGCGGCCATCGCCAGCGCCGCCCGGGGGGTGAGCGCCCGGGTGGAGACCGAGGTGGCGATCGCGTTCGCCGAGTCGTGGAAGCCGTTGGTGTACGTGAAGAAGAACGCAACGCCGACGACGGCGATGAGTGCTGCCATGTCCACGAGGGTCAGGACTCCTTGACGGCGATGGTCTCCACCGTGTTGGCGACGTGTTCGAACGCGTCCGCCGCCTCCTCAAGGACGTCCACGACCTGCTTGAGCTTGAGGACCTCGATGGCGTCGTACTGACCGGAGAACAGGTGGGCGAGCAGCTTGCGGTGGATCTGGTCGGCCTGGTTCTCCAGCCGGTTGACCTCGATCCAGTACTCGGTGAGGTTGGACATGCTGCGCAGGTTCGGCATCGCCTCGGCGGTGAGCTCCGCGGCGCGCGCCAGCACCTCGATCTGCTGCTCGATGCCCTTCGGCAGGGTCTGGATGTCGTAGAGGACGACCAGGTCGACGGCCTCCTCCATGAAGTCCATGATGTCGTCCAGCGACGAGGCGAGGCTGTAGATGTCCTCGCGGTCGAAGGGCGTGATGAAGGACGAGTTCAGCTGGTGGAAGACGGCGTGGGTGGTGTCGTCCCCGGCGTGCTCGGCGGCGCGCATGCGCTCGACGATCTCCGCACGGGCCGACACGTCTGATCCCAGCAGCTCCAAGAGGAGCTTCGATCCGACGACGAGGTTCTCCGCCGCGGCGGCGAACATGTCGTAGAAGCTCGTCTCCTTCGGGGTCAGGCTAAAACGCACGGAAATCTCCGATGTGCGGGGTAGGGACTGAACGATGCTAGGTGCAACCAAGCGCAATCACGCAAACGGGGGGCCGGGGAAGGAGCCGGAAGCTCCCCTTCCGTTCGGCTGCCGCACCGGCTGATCCGGACCGCACCGCCACGTGCGGACTGGAGCCCTCAGTCTGACGGAACCTCGCCCGGATTGTCCCCGTCGTGCGTACGGAAGACCGGGGCGCCGCTCAGACGGGTGAACCGCCGGCCACCCCCGCTCCCGGCCCGGCGGCACGTGCCGGGTCGGCCGTCGGAACACCACGGAGGGCCCCGGTGTTGGACACTGGTGGCCGACGCAGCCACCAGGCACTGAGACGAAGGCGGGGCCGATGACCACCACGCAAGCGCGCACCGAGCCGGAGCACGCGCAGGGGACCGACCCGCACGCCGGCCACGCCCCGGCCGGGCACCACGGCCCGCACGGCTACAGCGCGCAGAAGGACGCCCACCTCAAGCGGCTGCGCCGGATCGAGGGCCAGATCCGCGGCCTCCAGCGCATGGTGGACGAGGACGTCTACTGCATCGACGTGCTCACCCAGGTCTCGGCCGGCACCAAGGCGCTGCAGTCCTTCGCGCTCTCCCTGCTGGAGGAGCACCTGCGGCACTGCGTCGCCGCGGCCGCCGAGGAGGGCGGCGCCGAACTGGACGCCAAGGTGGCCGAGGCCACCGCCGCGATCAGCCGCCTACTGCGCAGCTGAGCCGCCGGCCGTCCGCCGCTCCGGGGCCCGCCGCGCGGGCCCCGCTAGCCGTCGGCCTCCCGGTCGGCCTGCCCGGGTTCGCTCCGGTCCAGCAGCACCTCGTCGATCCGCTCGGTCGGCAGCCGGTCGCCGGAGCTGGCCGTCGCGGCGATCATCAGCTCCCCGGCCAGATCGATCTCGTCGAGGGCCGCGTCGTCGTGGCCGCCGCTGCGGCCGCCCGTGGACGACACCACCTGCACCACCCCTTCAGTGCCTCGCCAGCCCGGGCGGCAGCCACCCGGAGCCCAGCCTAGGCACTCCGGGGCCCGTCCACATGGCACGGACGGGCCATCTCGGCACCGCCGAAACGGGTGGCCGTCGCTCCCCGGACGGCCACCCGCCCCGGCCGCACCCCGTCTCGCCCCGGCCGCCCGGGAAGCATCGGACCCGCCCTACTTCGGGCTCTCCGTGGGCTTCATCTGGTAGATGTCCGAGGCCGCGGGCTCGGCCGCCTCCACCGGCTTGCCGAAGTCCGCCAACGAGGTCGTCGACGTCACCTTCACCTGGTCCTTGGGCTCCTTCGACCCGGCCACCCCGGCGAAGGTGAACACCTCGACCACCTTGCGCAGCCGGCCCTGGTCGTCCAGCCAGGCGTCGTACGGGACCTCCTTGACGGTGAAGGTCTGCGCGCCCGTCCGCAGGCCGTCCCCGCCCCGCCCGCCGGTCGCGTCGGCGGCCTTCGCCAGGTCCAGGGTGCCCCGGTAGTGGTGCAGCGCGACGCCGTCGACGGTCTCGGTGCCCACCGCCTCCGCCTTCTGCGCCCCGCGCAGCGCCCCCGCCGCCGAGGCCGGGTCGGTGGCGCCGCTGCTGACCAGGTTGCCGTCCGGCAGCTGACGCACGTCCAGCTTGACCCACTTGCCCTCGGGGACCTTGGCGCCGCTGTTCTGGAGGTAGACGGTGCCCGGCAGGACCACCTCGACGATCTTCCCGGTGGTCGCCGCGCCCGGCGGCACCTGGACCTCCAGCCGGCCGATCCGCTTGACGTAGTCGTAGCCGCCGGTGCCGCTGAACGAGGCCTTCTTCTCGGCGGACTCGGTGACCAGCTCCGTCGCGGTGTGCGCGGAGCCGGTGCGGCCGGTGATGTCGGCGGCGTTGCGCACCGCCGTCAGCGGGTCCGCGGCGAGCTGGTCGGGCGCGGCCGACTGCTGGTCGGAGGAGCCGTCGGCGGATCCTCCGGAGCAGCCGGCGGCCCCCGCCGCCAGGGCGGCGGCGAGCAGGGCGGCCCCGGCCGCCGAGCGCAGGTGCGGACCCGGCCGGCGTGCCGGCCGTCCGGTGCGCTGCTGGTCGGTCATCTTCATCCTCGCGACAACCCCCTCGGGCCCGACTGCCCCGCCGGACACCACCGGTGGGCAGAGCTCTTTCCGGGCAAACGAGTTGGGGCGCGAAGGGTTACGGGGCCGGTACCGCCGGAGCGTCGCGCGGGAGGCGTCCGGCGCGTTACGGTGAACCACGTGCACAGTGAGCTGCCGGTCGCACCCGGCACCACCAGGATGCCCGAACACCGCCTCGTGATCAGCGAGCGCGGCTCCTTCGCCTTCGCGACCTGCAGCTGCGGCTGGTACTCCCCGGCCCGCCGCTCGCGCGACCTGGCCCGCCGTGAGGGGGCCGACCACCTCGCCGGGAACGGCGCCGAGCCGGACTGACCGCCTGGACCGCCTGCTCTGACCGCGCCCGCCCGTGAGCGGGTTCAGGCCGCGAGGTCGGACTCCGGCGGCTGCTCCCCGGCCCGCACCGCCCCGCGCCCGCGCCGACGGCCGCGCGGACCGGCCCCGCCGCGGGCCGCGCCGCCGCGCTCGGGCGCCCGGATCAGCGGGGCGACCGCCGTCCGGCTCAGCGCGTGGCAGAACGGCACCAGCACCGCCATCGCGATCGGCGCCAGCAGCAGCACCACGGCGACGGCCAGCGCGAAGCCGCCGATCACGTCGGTCGGGTAGTGGACGCCCATGAACATCCGGCAGAAGCCCTGGAGCAGCGCCAGCCCGCCGGCGATCCAGCCCAGCCTGCGGTTCACCAGGAACAGCGCCACCGCGACGCCCATCGTCATGGTCGAGTGGTCGCTGACGAAGGAGTGGGTGCCGGCCTTGCCGTCCACCAGCACCAGCAGCCCCGGATGGTCGACGAAGGGGCGCGGGCGGTTCACGATCGCGGCGATCGGCAGGTTCGCCAGCTCGGCGACCGCCACCGAGAGCGGCACCCAGAGCAGCCCGGCCATCGCCACCGGTGCGTCCGGACGGCGCCTGGCCTGGAGCCAGGCCACCAGGCCCAGCATCGCCAGGCCGATCAGGATGCCGTACTCGCCGATCCACGAGACCAGGTGGTCAAGCCACTGCGGGGAGCGCTTGGCCAGGCCGTTGACGGCGTAGAGCAGGTCGAGGTCGGGGTTGGTCGTGTCGGCAAGCGGCGTCGACACGCCGCACCTCCTTCTGGTCCACTGCACCTGTACGTTCCCGCCGGGGCCGGCCCGGCGCCGAAAGCTGACGGGGGGCCACCGGACCCAACGTCATCGCCGGGACACAGCGTTCCATGGAAACACGCGGTTATGTAAACGTGACTCAGCGTCCACAGCGCGCACACAGGTCCCGGCCGTCCCGGCCCCCTCGGGCCTACCCTCCCGCCCCGGTGGGGCTCGGCCCGGCCTGCGCGGGCGGGGCGGCGGCCGCGGGCCGGCCGGAGGCCGCCGGGGTGCCGCTCGGAGCACCGCTCGGAGCACTGCCCGGTGCGCCGCCCTGGGTGCCGCCCTGGCCTCCCGCCGGGGCGGTGGGCTCCGTCCCGCCCGGCCGGCTCGGGGCGTTCACCACGCCGTCGTTGTTGCGGGTCGGCAGCGCCTGGGCGCCGTCCGAGGTGACCCGGGTCGCGCCGATGTACTCCCGGGTGTCGATCTTGTCGTAGCGGATCACCGCGCCGGTGTGCGGCGCGTTGATCATGTACCCGCCCCCGACGTAGATCCCGACGTGGTGGATGCTCCGCGGATCGCTCAGGTCCGTCGCCCAGAACACCAGGTCGCCCGGCCGCAGCTGGTCCCGCGACGGGTGCGGCCCGGCGTACCACTGGTCGTTGGCCACCCGGGGCAGGGTGATGCCCACACTGGCGAACGCGGCCTGGGTCAGGCCCGAGCAGTCGAACCGCCCGTTCTGCGAGGGCAGGCCCTCGCCGCCCCACAGGTACGGGGTGCCGAGCTTGGTCTGCGCGAAGTAGATCGCGGCCGACGACTGCGCGGACACCTCCAGCGGCGCGGTCGGCGAGACCGGCGCGGTGAAGCTGCGGGCCATCGCCTGGATGTTCCGGACGTAGCCCTGGGTCTCCCGGTACGGCGGGATCCCGTTGTACTTGAGCACCGCGCCCTCGCCGGCGTTGTAGGCGGCCAGCAGATTGGCCTGCGGGTCGCCCGGGACCTTCGCGACCTGCTTGGCGATCGCGCAGTCGTAGGTCGCGGCCGAGGCGATCGCGTCCAGCGGGTCCCAGACGTCCGCCCTGCCGTCCCCGTTGCCGTCGGTGGCGTACGAGCTCCAGGTGCCCGGCATGAACTGCGCCATGCCCTGCGCCCCGACCCCGGAGCGCGCCTTGGGGTCGAAACCGCTCTCCTGGTACAGCTGCGCCGCGAGCATCGGTGGGGAGATCTCCGCGCAGAGCGCACCCCACCGCTGGATCGGTTCCTGGTAGGCCGCGGGGACCGTTCCGGGGGACAGGGCGGAACGATTCGCCGCCTGCTGCGGCGTCCCACTCGCCGCATAAGTCCCTATCGTCACCAGCCCGATGAACCCGAAACCAACAACTCCCGCAGCGACGGCGGCCGTACCGGCCTTCCGGAGTACCATCAGCACCATCCCGACGAGTCGTCAGTCGAAGTGTCCCGGAAGGCGTTGCTCACCGCAATCATCAGAGATACGAACAGTGAGCGCTATCCTTCGTACGGTGTACATCCTCGCGTACGTGTCCGATGCCTCACGACCAATCCGCGAGAAGTAGCCAAGTCGACATCAGATCTGGCCAAGAATAGGTACCGACCCTTCGCGCGGGCCGGGTCCGGGCCCTTGAATTTGCCTGATCGGGCGGTGAGATGGAAATGAACCTGAGCAGCGTGCACACCAATGCGGTCAGCCACCTGGCCGAGGACCCCCCCAAGAAGCCGAACATCGACACCATCATCGGCGGAATCGCCCCGGACTGGGGGCCGTTCGCGACCCTCGGGTCGGAGGCGCGGGTGATGGTCGAGGTCATCATGGCCGTCGCTATCCTCCTCTGCCTCGGCATCGCGGTCTGGGGCGCGGCCAAGCAGCGGATCGGGGCGACCGCGATGCGCGACAGCTTCGGCGCCGAACAGGGCAAGGGGCTGATCGTCGCCGGACTGACCGGCGTGTTCATCATCGGATCACTCGGCACTCTGTTCACCATTGTCTACGGCATGGCGATCTGACGATCGGACAGCAGTAGTCCGACCTGCCTGAGACCGGGTCCCCGTCCGGACCCCCTCCGACGGCCGGCCCGCCAGGACCCCACCCCCGTTCCCACCCTCCGCTCGCGCCCGCCCCCGGGCGGAGGGCCCCCGGAGCCGCCCCGGCTCCCCGCACCAGGAGGGCCGCCGTGCCGTTGTCCGACGACCAGCCGCGCACCCGTACGCGCCTGCCGGTCGGCGAACAGTCCTCCCCCCAGCAGAACCACCGTCAGTCCCGCCCGCTGCGCGCCCTGCTGGCCGTCCTCGTGGTCGTCACCCTGCTCGTCGTGGCCATCGCCATCGCCAACCGGGTCACACCCGGCAGCGGAAGCGGCACCGGAGGCGGCGGCGCCTCCGCCGACCGCGCCGGTTCCGGCGCCGGCCCCGCCCCCAGCGGCGACCAGCCCGTCGGCACCACCGTCAACGGCATCCCCACCGGCTACCCGCACACCGAACCCGGCGCCCAGTCGGCCGCCACCAACTACGCGGTGGCGATCGGCTCCGCGGACATGTTCCGCACCGACAGCCGGCACGGCATCATCGCCACCATCGCCGACCCGGGCGCCCTGGCGGGGCTCCAGGGCCGGCTGGACCAGGGCTTCGGCGGCGACACCGCCACCCGCTACGGCCTCGACGCCCAGGGCCACGCGCCCAAGGGCCTCACCTTCGTCAGCCGCACGGTACCGGTCGGCACCAAGTCGACGGGCTACAGCGACGGCGACGCCAAGGTCGAGGTGTGGTGCACCGGCCTCACCGGCCTCGCCGGCGAGCACTCCGTCCAGCCGGTGACCACCAACTGGTTCACCCTCACGCTCTCGCTGCACTGGACGGGCAGCGACTGGAAGCTCACCGACTACACCAGCAGGCAGGGCCCCGCGCCGCTGCCCGCAGACCAGCAGGCCGCCACCGCCGATGAGATCACCGGCGCCGTCCAGCAGTTCGGGGGGTTCCGCTTTGCGCGTTGACCAGACCTCACGTCGTTCCGGCGCACGGCGCCGCGTGGGCACCCTCGCCGGTGTGCTGGCCACCTTGCAGGTGGCGGCGCTGTCGGCCGCCCAGCGGGTGTTCGCGGAGCCGTCGCCGACAGCCACTCCGACCTGTCAGAAGGTCGATCTCCCGATCCCCGGCAGTGACGCTGGCTGTGCTCCCGGGGGAGCGGTCGTCATCCCCGGTGGCGGCGCCGTCGGGGCTGTGGCCGATCCGCTCGGGTCGTTGGCCAAGAGCTGTGCGCAGGCCGCCGCGTGGGTGGTGCGGAAGTTGTCGGGGGCGATCGACGGGACGACGCAGGTGGACTTCACCAACGCGTCGTTCCTGCAGCAGTACGCCGTGGTGTTCGCCGTGTCGACGGTGATCACGTTGGTGCTGTGGCTGCTGGCGGTGGCGAAGCGGGCGGTGCGGGGGGCGCCGTTGGCGACGGCGTTCTCGGAGGCGATCGGCTTCCTGTGGCTGACGGTGGTGGCGTCCGCGTTCACGCCGTTGATCCTGTACACCGTGGTGAGCGTGACGGACGGGCTGACCAAGGCGATCGCGGTCGGGACGAAGACGGACACCGGGTCGTACCTGGGGGGCTTCGCCGACACGCTGGAGAAGGGCGACGTGGGCGGCGGCCCGCTGATACTCGTGATCGTGTCGCTGGTCGCGGTGCTGGCGGCGGCGGTGCTCTGGGTGGAGCTGCTGATCCGGGCGGCGATGCTGTACGTCGGCGCGCTGCTGGGTACGGCGGTGTACGCGGGGCTGGTGGACCGGCAGCTGTGGAAGCACGTGCGGCGCTGGGCGGGGGTGATGCTGGCGGTGGACCTGGCGAAGCCGATCATCGTGGTCATCCTGGGCCTGGCGGGCGCGGTGGCGACCGGCTCCGGGGCGGACGACGACTTCGCCCGGGTGCTGTCCGGGCTGGCGATCCTGTTCCTGTCGATCTTCGCGAGCGCCTCGGTCTACCGCTTCGTGCCGGGCTTCGGCGACGAGATGCTGAACATGCGCGGGGCCCGGGCCAATGCCGTGCAGGCCGGTTCGGCGATGATCAACGGCACCGCGAACCTGATGAAGCAGGGCATCAGCACCCACGGCGACCGCGGTCAGGCGGCCGGTACGGGTGGCGGCGGGGGTGCCGGCGGCGGTTCGGTCGCGCCGGGCATCGCCGCGCACGCCGGGCGGACGCCGTCCCCGCCGCCGCAGGGCGGGCCGAAGCAGGGCCCGGTTCCGATCCGCGACAGCAATCCAGCGAAGGGAGGGTGACGGGTAAGTGAGCAGTGAACCGCTCGGCCAGTACGGTGCCCAGTACGCCCAGCCGTACGTCCACCAGCGCCGCACCTACCTGATCGGCAAGGCCCGCCCGAACGCGCCGATCGGCCGGAACCGGGAGTCCGGCGAGATCGTGCTGATCATCTTCGGGGCCTTCCTCGGCATGCTCTGGGGCCTGCTGATGCCGGTCCTGCCGCTGCGGATCGGCGGTCTGGTCGGTCTGCCGGCGCTCGCCATCGCGGCGGTGTACGTGCCGTACCGCAGGCGGACGTTCTACAAGTGGGTGGAGATCAACCGCACCTACCGCCGGACGGTCCGCAGCGGGCGGGCGGTGTGGCGTTCGGACGTGATGGACGCGGGCACCCGGCTGGACGGCCGGGAGGTGGAGGTCGGCCCGCCGCCGGGGGTGGGGCGGCTGCGCTGGCTGACGGCGCCGTTCGGGCCGGACGAGGTCGGGGTGCTGATGCACCTGGAGCGGCGCACGGTGACGGCCGCGATCGAGATCGAGGGCCCGGGCGTGGGCCTGCGGGACTCGGAGGACCAGGAGGCCCTGGTCGACCGTTTCGGGACGCTGCTGAAGCACGTCGCCAACGGGGACGGCTTCGTGACGCGGCTGCAGATCCTGGCCCGGACCCTGCCGGCCGACCCGGACGCGCACGCCAAGGACGTCGAGCGGCGCGGGGACCCGTCCTCGCCGCGCTGGCTGCAGGACTCGTACGACCAGCTCCAGTCGATGGTGTCGACCTCCTCGGAGCAGCACCGGGCGTACCTGGTGGCCTGCATGCACTACACCCGTGACCTGGCCGCCGAGGCGCACGCGATGGGCCGGACAGCCACCGGGCGGCGGGCGCGGGACGACGAGGGGCTGGCGGCCGTGATGGCGCGCGAGCTGACCGACATCTGCGCCCGGCTGGCCGAGGCGGACATCCGGGTGCGCCAGCCGCTGGGCCAGGCCCGGCTCTCCTCGCTGCTGCACTCGATGTACGACCCGGACCACCCGATCGACCACATCCAGGCGATGTCCCGGCGCAACGCCTGGCCGGCCGAGCTGGACGCGACCGACCCGCAGTACCTGCAGGCGAAGACCCGGGAGTCGGCGACCCGGGAGCCGTGGTGCCACGCGACCGCGTGGATCAAGGAGTGGCCGCTCACCCCGGTGGGCGTCAACTTCCTGGCGCCGCTGCTGGTGCACACCCCGGACGTGATCCGGACGGTCGCGGTGACGATGGACCTGGAGCCCACCGACGTCGCGATCGAGCGGATGCTGACCGAGAAGACCAACGACGAGGCCGAGGCGAGCCGCGCGGCCAAGATGAACCGCACGGTCGACCCGCGCGACCTGGCCCACACCGGCCGGGTGGACCAGCGCGGCGACGACCTGGCCTCCGGCGCGGCCGGGGTGAACCTGGTCGGCTACATCACGGTCTCCTCGCGCAACCCCGACGCGCTGGCCCGCGACAAGCGGACCATCCGGGCCTCGGCCGGCAAGAGCTACCTCAAGCTGGAGTGGTGCGACCGCGAGCACCACCGGGCCTTCGTCAACACCCTCCCGTTCGCCACCGGCATCCGCCGCTGAGCGGACGCACCCGCACACCCGTGCACCCGCACACCCGTACGTCCGTACGTCCGTCCACCGCTGACCCGTCAGGAGCCCGCCCATGGCGCTCGGCAACCTCTCCGAGGCGTTCACCAGCCTGATGTTCGGCAAGGTGGAGACCACCCGTCTGCCGGTGCGCACCTCCACCGGCCAGGCGCAGGCCGTCTACCTGCCGACCGCCGCGCCGGGGCTGGGCGACTCCGGGGTGATCATCGGGCGTGAGGTGTACAGCGGCAAGGGGTACGTCTACGACCCGTTCCAGCTGTACGGGCAGCAGCTGCCCGCCCCGCACTGGCTGGTGCTCGGCGAGTCCGGCAACGGCAAGTCGGCGCTGGAGAAGACGTACGTGCTGCGGCAGCTGAGGTTCCGCGACCGCCAGGTCGTGGTGCTGGACGCGCAGGGCGAGGACGGCGTGGGCGAGTGGAACCTGATCGCCAACGCGCTGGGCATAAAGCCGGTCCGGCTGGACCCGATGGCGGCCCGGGACGGCGGGGTGAAGCTCAACCCGCTGGACCCGGCGATCACCCAGAACGGCCAGCTGTCGCTGCTGCGCACGATCGTCGAGGTGGCGATGGGGCGCGGGCTGGAGGAGCGGGCCGGCTTCGCGCTGAAGGCCGCGCACGCCCACGTGGTGGCCTCGGTGAAGGACCGCCAGCCGGTGCTGGACGACATCATCGACACCCTGCGCAACCCCGAGCTGTCCTCGGTGGAGTCACTCGGTGTGGCGGTGGGCGAGGTGCAGTCCTGGGGCCTGGACGTGGCGCTGGTGCTGGACCGGCTGGTCGACGGCGACCTGCGGGGCATGTTCGACGGGTCGACGACCGACGGCATCGACCTGGACGCGCCGCTGATCGTCTTCGACCTCTCGCACATCGACCGCAACTCGATCGCGATGCCGATCCTGATGGCGATCGTCGGGGTGTGGCTGGAGCACACCTGGATCCGGCCGGACCGGAAGAAGCGCATCTTCCTGGTCGAGGAGGCCTGGCACATCATCAACAGCCCCTTCGTGGCCCAGCTGTTCCAGCGGCTGCTGAAGTTCGGCCGCCGGCTCGGCCTGTCCTTCGTCGCGGTGGTCCACCACCTGTCCGACGTGGTGGACGGCGCGGCGGCCAAGGAGGCCTCGGCGATCCTGAAGATGGCCTCGACCCGGACGATCTACATGCAGAAGGCCGAGGAGGCGCGGGCCACCGGCCGGGTGCTGGGCCTGCCGCGCTGGGCGGTGGAGATCATCCCGACCCTGTCGCCGGGCATCGCGGTCTGGGACGTCAACAGCAACGTCCAGGTGGTCAAACACATCATCACCGAGGCGGAGCGCCCGCTGGTCTACACCGACCGCGCGATGACCGAGGACGCGGTGGCCGAACGGGTGCGCGCGGACCAGAAGTTGGCGGCCGAGCCGGGGGTCTGAGGGGCCTTCTCCGCAGGCTCCGCACCCGGCGGACGGTGACGGTTCGTCCGTAGGTAATCCTCTCGTTACGTTCCACGTCCTGACAGCTACGCGCGTTGACCCTAGGCTTCGCAGTCGCAACACATGTCACACGCCCGAACGCCGCCGCTGTCCGCAGCCGGTGCTCCCTCCAAGGTGCAGGGGAACCCTTCATGCTCACCGTCAGATCCCGACGGACGGCGCTCGCCGTCGTCGCCGCCGCTGGTCTGCTCGGCACGGTCGTCGTGCCGACGGCCGCCCAGGCCGCCGACGCCAAGCGCCACAAGACCGTCAACCTCCAGCTGCTGGCGATCAACGACTTCCACGGAAACCTGGAGCCTCCGGCCGGTTCGTCCGGCACGATCAAGGAGATCGACCCGGCCACCGGCAAGGAGGTCGCCACCCCGGCCGGCGGCATCGAGTACCTGGCCACCGAGCTGCGCAAGGCGCGCATCCCGGCCGACGACTCGATCACCGTCGCGGCCGGCGACATCATCGGCGCCAGCCCGCTGACCTCGGCGCTCTTCCACGACGAGCCGACCATCGAGGCGATGGACAAGCTCGGCCTGGACGTCACCTCCGTGGGCAACCACGAGTTCGACGAGGGCGCGCAGGAGCTGCGTCGCATGCAGGACGGCGGCTGCCACCCGACCGACGGCTGCTACGAGCCCGGCCGCACCTTCAAGGGCGCCAACTTCAACTACCTGTCGGCCAACGTCACCGACGAGAAGACCGGCAAGCCGCTGCTGGCGCCCTACTGGGTGACCAAGTCCCAGGGCGTGAAGGTCGGCTTCATCGGCGTCACCCTGGAGGGCACGCCGAACATCGTGACCGCCGAGGGCGTCAAGGGCCTGAAGTTCGCCAACGAGGTCACCACGATCAACAAGTACGCCGCCGAGCTCAAGGCCAAGGGCGTCAACTCGATCGTCGCGCTGATCCACGAGGGCGGCTACCCGGCCAGCAGCGTCTACAACTACGACTGCGGCGCGGCCGGTCAGGGCATCTCCGGCCCGATCGTCGACATCGCCAAGAAGATCGACCCGGCGGTCGGCGCCATCGTCACCGGCCACACCCACAACGCGTACGCCTGCAGCATCCCCGACCCCGACGGCGTCCCGCGCTCGGTGACCAGTGCCGCCTCCTTCGGCCGGCTCTTCACCGAGATCGACATGAAGCTGGACAAGACCACCGGCGAGATCGTGCGCCCCTCGGTCAAGGCCGAGAACCACGTGGTGCGCCGCACGGTCGAGAAGGCGTCCGACATGACGGCGCTGGTCGACCACTACTCCAAGCTGGCCGCCCCGATCGCCAACCGTCCGGTCGGCTACGTCGCCTCGGACATCAACGGCCGCGGCAGCAGCGACCTGGAGAAGCCGCTCGGTGACGTGATCGCCGACTCGCAGCTCGCCGGGCTGGCCCCGGCCGACAAGGGCGGCGCCCAGGTCGCCTTCATGAACCCCGGCGGCATCCGCTCCGACCTGGTCTACAAGGCCTCCGGCGGCGAGGGCGACGGCGTGGTGACCTACGGCGAGGCGTTCACCGTCCAGCCGTTCACCAACATGATGCAGGTCAAGACGCTGACCGGGGCCCAGCTGATCCAGCTGCTCCAGCAGCAGGTGAGCGGCTCCAACGCGGCCGCGCCGAAGGTCCTCCAGGTGTCCTCGAACCTGCACTACACCCTGGACATGCGCAAGACCGGTGCGGACCGGGTGGTCGTGGACTCGGTGCGGCTGAACGGCGCGCCGGTCGACCCGGCGGCCACTTACCGGGTCGCGGCCAACGAGTTCCTGGCCGGCGGCGGCGACGGCTTCCCGGCCTTCGCGGCCGGCACCGACAAGCTGGTCGGCGCCTCGGACCTGGACGTCTTCGTGGCCTACCTGAGCGCCCACAGCACGGCGGCCTCGCCGCTCCAGGCCCCGGCGCGGGACCGGATCAAGATCATCGGCCCGGGCAGCGACATCGACTGACCGTGAGCCGGCTCCGGGGCGTGAGCCCTGGGACGGGGGCGGGTGGGGCGCTGTCGGGGCGCCCCACCCGCCCCTTTCGTCATTCCGTCATTCCGTCATTCCGGGGCGGGGCCGCCGGGCAGGCGGACGGTGGCCAGCGCGCCCGGACCGCCGTCGGCGGCCGGGCCGAGGGTGACCTCGCCACCCGCCTCCCGGACGCTCTGCGCGACGATCGACAGCCCGAGGCCGGAGCCGGGCAGCTGGCGCGAGGAGGGCGAGCGCCAGAACCGGTCGAAGACGTACTGGAGCTCGTCCGGCGGGATGCCGGGGCCGTGGTCGCGGACGGTCAGCACGCCCCGGTGCAGCCGGACGTCGATGGTGCCGCCGGGCGGGCTGTACTTGACCGCGTTGTCCAGCAGGTTGATCACCGCCCGTTCCAGCCCGGCCGCGTCGCCGTGTACGTACCAGGGCTCGGTGTCGGTCTCGAAGACCAGCCCCGGGCCGCGCAGCTTGGCCCGTTCGACGGCCCGTCCGGCGAGCTCGTGCAGGGCGACCACGGTGGGGGCCGGGCCGCTCTTCGGGGTGTCCGGGCGGGAGAGCTGGAGCAGGTCGCCGATCAGCACGGTGAGCTCCTGCATCTGCGCCTTCATGTTGCCGAGCAGCTTGGTCTTGGTGGCGGCGGGCAGCGGGCGGCCGGTGTCGTTGCTGCGGATCAGCAGGTCGACGTTGGTGCGCAGGGAGGTCAGCGGGGTGCGGAGCTCGTGCCCGGCGTCGGCTATCAGCCGGGTCTGCCGCTCGCGGGAGTTGGCGAGGGCGGTGCTCATCGAGTTGAAGGACGTGGAGAGGCGGGCGATCTCGTCGTGTCCGTTGACGGGGATGGTGGTGCCCACCTCCTCGGTCCGGGCGATGTGCTCGACGGCGTCGGTGAGCTGGTCGACGGGCTTGAGGGAGGAGCGGGCGACCAGCCGGCCGGCGATGGCGGCGAGCAGGATGCCGCCGGCGGAGACGGAGCCGAGGAGGATGGCGAGGCCCTGGAGGGAGTCCTCGACGGGCTGGGTGGGCGTCGCCACCATCACCAGCACCGGTGGGAGTCCGGGGTTGCGTGCGACGGAGATCCGGACCATGGCGGGATCGCCGTTGGTGTAGTGGCCGTCGCGAATGATCGACTGGGTGCCCTTGAGCCGGAGCGCCTGGGCGTCGTCCTTCTGGAGCGCGATCGCCCTGGCCGCGTTCGGAGGCAGGCATACCTGGATCGGATCCGTCACGACGTACTGGGTGTCGCGGGGAACGGGGCCACCGGTCACTTCCGGCGAGGCCGTCTGCACCTGCTGGAGAGCCGCCTCCGGCGAGCTGGGACAGGGGACGTGGAGAACCACCCCTCGCGGCTGCGGCGCGTTGCGCAGCTCCGTCTCCACCTGACCGTAGAGCTGCTTCTCCACGATGAACCAGCACGCCAGCGCCGACAGCGCGATCGCCACCGCCACCGCCGCCGCGCTCAGGAAGGTGAGGCGGCTGCGCAGCGAGCGGGAGCGGAACCAGTGGAGGAGGCGCTGTCGGCGGCGGGGTGTGCGGGGCGGTGCCAGCGGGGGTGCCAGCGGTGGGGGCGGGACGTGGTTCACGCGCTCGTGCCGGCGGCCGGGCGCAGGGCGTAGCCGACGCCGCGTACGGTCTGGATCAGGCGGGGCATGCCGCCCTGCTCGGTCTTGCGGCGCAGGTACATCACGTACACGTCGAGGGAGTTGGAGGAGGGCTCGAAGTCGAAGCCCCAGACCGCCTTGAGGATCTGCTCGCGGGTGAGGACCTGGCGGGGGTGGGCGAGGAACATCTCCAGCAGCATGAACTCGGTGCGGGTGAGCTCGATCGGCTTGCCGGCCCGGGTGACCTCGCGGGTGGCGGTGTTCATCCGCAGGTCGGCGAAGGCGAGCACCTCGCTCTCGTCCTCGACGGCGGCGCGGGCGGCGGCCTCGGCGGCGAGGGCGTTGCGGCGCAGCAGGGCGCGGACGCGGGCGAGCAGTTCGTCGAGCTCGAAGGGCTTGGCGAGGTAGTCGTCGGCGCCGACGTCGAGGCCGGTGACGCGGTCGCCGACGGCGTCGCGGGCGGTCAGCATCAGCACCGGGACGGTGTCGCCGCGGGAGCGCATCCGGCGGACGGCGGTGAGGCCGTCCATCCGGGGCATCATGATGTCCAGCAGGACGAGGTCGGGCCGGTCGCGTTCGACGGATTCCAGGGCTTCGTAGCCGTCGGTGGCGGTGGCGACCTCGTACCCCTCGAAGGCGAGGCTGCTCTCCAGGGCGTCCCGGAGGGCGGGTTCGTCGTCGACCACGAGGAGCCGGGCGAAGGGGTGGCCGGCCTCGGCGGTGGTGCGGTCGTCGGCGGACGGGGTCATGGGCGGGTGCCCTTTCTCGTCGGGTGGAGGGCCTGCTGGGAGCAATTGTCCGTCTCAGGGAGCGGTGCTCACAGGTTCTGGCCGGCTTCGAGCTTCGGCAGGACCTGCTTGATGTCGTTGATCGGGATGGCGAAGCCGAGGCCGACGCTGCCGGCCGAGCCGCCGGAGGAGCCGGATCCGCCGGGCGCGTACATCGCCGAGTTGATGGCGATGACCTGGCCGTTGGCGTTGATGAGCGGGCCGCCGGAGTTGCCGGGGTTGAGCGCGGCGTCGGTCTGGAAGGCCTTGTAGGTGGTGGTGCTGCCGCTGTCGGACTGCGGGGCGGTGCCGCGCAGGCCGGGCACGCCGGGCAGGTAGGGGAGGCCGAAGCCGCCGTTGTTGCTGGTGCTGCCCTCGTCGAGCTGGACGGTGACGTCGCGGTTCTCGGCGCTGATGATGCCGGAGGTGACGGTGCCGGTGAGGCCGTCGGGGTTGCCGATGGCGACGACCGGGTCGCCGATGGCCACGGTGGAGGAGTCGCCGAGGACGGCGGGGGTGAGGTTCTTCGCGCCGGTGGCGGTGATCACGGCGACGTCGAGGGCCTTGTCGGTGCCGGTGACGGTGGCCTGGGCGGTGGAGCCGTCCTTGAAGGTGACGGTGATCCGGCCGCCGGCGGACGCGGTGTCGATCACGTGGTAGTTGGTGAGGATCTGTCCGTCGGTGTTCAGGACGACGCCGGTGCCGGTGGCGGTGCCGTTGCCGGTCTTGACGGTGATCTCGACGGTGCTGGGCGAGACGGCGGCGGCGACGGCGGCCACGTCGGCGGTGCCGTCGGAGCGGGCGGAGACCGGGCTGGCGATGGTGCCGACGCGGTTCTCGGAGCCCTGGTGGTCGGCGGCGACCAGGCCGCCGGTGACCCCGCCGAGGACGGCCGCGACCGCGGCGACGGCGGTGACCAGGGCGAGCCGGCCGCGCAGCAGTCCGCGCCGGGCCCGGCCGCCGTGGTGGCCGGGGCCCTCGGGGGAGCCCGGCCCGAGGATCGTGGGCGGCTCGGGCGGGATCGGCGGGGGCGGCGGCGGTGCGTCGAAGCCGCCGTCGGAGTGGTCCTCGCGGTAGCTGTACCCGGGCCCGTACCCGTCCGCGCCGGTGGTGCCGGAGCCGCCGGCGGCCGGGCCGCCGCCGAGCACGGTGCCCTCGATCACCCGGGGCTCCTGGGCCTCGTACTGCCCGGGGGCCTGGTACTGGCCGTGCTGCCCGTACCGGCCGTGGGCCTGGTAGGGGTCGTACTGCTCGTGGGGCTCGTACGGGCCGTACTGCTCGCTGGGGTGCTGCTGCTTCTCGCTCATGTCGACCAAGCTCGGCCCGGTGCATGAGGAGTGGATGAGAACCGGCTCAGAACGGGGAGAGAAGCCCGTTGGGTTCTCATAAAGCCTGGTCAGCCCGCCTGCCGAGCGGAACCGGCCGTTCCGGTACGAGCCCGCCGCTTTGGTCCGGGCCGGCTACTCCGGTACGGACCGGTCGGGGGCGTCGCCGCCGCAGCCGCAGGAACGGCGGATGACCAGCCGGGACGGGAAGGTGCGGACCCGCTCGGTGTCCGAGCCGGGCACCATCAGCGAGTCGTCCAGCACCAGGTCCACGGCGGCCCGGGCCATCGCGTCGCGGTCGGAGGCGACGGTGGTCAGCGGCGGGTCGGCGAGCGCGGCCTCCGGCACGTCGTCGAAGCCGGCCACCGCGAGGTCCTCCGGGACCCGCAGGCCGACCTCGCGGGCGGCCCGCAGCACGCCGATCGCCTGGTCGTCGGTGGAGCAGAAGATCGCCCGCGGCCGGTCCGGCGAGCGGAGCACGCCGAGCGCGACGTCGTAGGCGCCGTAGCGGTGGAAGGGCGCGTCGATCAGGTGCGGCTCGGTGGGGACGCCGTGCGCGTCCATGGCGCGCTGCCAGCCCTCGACGTGGTCGATGACCGGGTCGCCGGGGGCGGGGGACTCGACCGGGCCGCCGAAGCAGGCCACGTACGGGTGCCCGTGCACCTCCAGCAGGTGGCGCACGATCGCCTCGGCACCCGCCACGTCGTCGGTGACCACCGCGACGTCGTCGATCGCCTCGGGCCGGCGGTGCAGCAGCACGACCTTGGCGCCCTCCATCGCGGCGAACTCCTCGGCGGCGCGCTGCGAGGGGCCCTGGCTGACCAGGATCAGGCCGGAGACGCGCATCCCGAGGAAGGCGCGGACGTAATGCACCTCGCGGTCGTCCACGTAGTCGGAGTTGCCGATCAGCACGAGCTTGCCGCGCTCGGAGGCGGCCCGTTCCACGGCGTGCGCCATCTCGGCGAAGAAGGGCTGGCGGGCGTCCGGGACGACCATGCCGATCAGGTTGGTGCGCCGGGAGGCCATCGCCTGGGCGACGCTGTTCGGCCGGTAGCCGAGCTGGTCGATCGCCGCGAGGACCTTCTCCCGGGTCGCGGGTGCGACCGGGCGCGGACCGTTGTTGATGACGTAGCTGACGACCGCGGTCGAGGTACCAGCCAGCCGGGCTACATCGTCGCGCGTCACTTTGGCCACGGGGGGAGTCTACGCGTGTGGCCTCCGGGGCGGCAGGGGGAGCTGGGGCCTTGTTCGGCAGGCCGGCGGGCGGCTCCGGGAGGAACCGGACAAGCCGGGCGGGGGACGGCCCGCCCGGCCGGTCCTCAGGCGTCCAGGGGGGTGGCGGGGCGCTGGGCGAGCTCCGGCCGTTCGCCCTTCTCGGGCTTCTCCGGGACGACGAAGCGGTAGCCGACGTTGCGCACGGTGCCGATCAGCTGCTCGTGCTCCACGCCGAGCTTGGCGCGCAGCCGCCGGACGTGCACGTCCACCGTCCGGGTGCCGCCGAAGTAGTCGTAGCCCCAGACCTCCTGCAGCAGCTGCGCCCGGGTGAAGACCCGGCCGGGGTGCTGCGCGAGGTACTTGATCAGCTCGAACTCCTTGAAGGTGAGGTCGAGCGCCCGGCCCTTGAGCTTGGCGGAGTAGGTCGCCTCGTCGACCGAGAGGTCGCCGTTGCGGATCTCCATCGGGCTGTCGTCGGTGACGACCTGGAGGCGGCCGAGCGCGAGCCGCAGCCGGGCCTCGACCTCGGCCGGGCCCGCGGTGTCCAGCAGGACGTCGTCGATGCCCCACTCGGCGGTGACGGCGGCCAGGCCGCCCTCGGTGACCACCAGGATCAGCGGGCAGCCGATGCCGGTGGACCGCAGCAGCTGGCAGAGGCTGCGGATCTGCGGCAGGTCCCGCCGGCCGTCGACCAGGATGACGTCCGCGCTGGGCGTGTCCACCAGGGCCGAGCCCTCGGCGGGGGCCACCCGGACGTTGTGCAGCAGCAGTCCGAGGGCGGGCAGCACTTCGGCGGACGGTTGCAGCGCATTGGTGAGGAGGAGGAGAGAACTCATACCCGGTGGTCCCCTTTCCGGGTCGTCGCGGTCGCGTGACGGCTGCCGCCACAGCCGGATGGCGCACGTGCTGAGGGGGAGGGGAGGACGACGGCCGGTCGCGGCGGACCGGGGGAGCGGACGGCGTGCGGGGCGCGACGGCGGGTCCGCCGGGGGTCCCGCAACCCCGGGCGCACCGTTTCTGCCCTGTTCCTCACCGCGAACCCTCCGGTCTGGTCCGGCGCCGGGTGGCGGCCCGGTGCCGGGTGGCGATGCCCCGGCCGGCCGGGGCACGTCGTTGTGCCGCGCCGGCCGGGAGGTCCCTGCTGCGCGCCGGGGGTGGGCCGACGAATCGCAAGAACGTCCGTACCGGCGTCCTGGAAGCACAAAAGGACCCGGGGGCGACTCTGCCCGGATCCCTCTTGGTGGTCGAGGATAGCCGACCGCCCCCTCCGCCGGGAGTGCCGGAATCCGGCGGTTCGCCCAATTCGGGCGTGCGCCGGGTGAGGCTGGACACAGCTTCGAGCGCCGGTCCGGCGCTGGTCCGGCGCCTCCGGGTGGCGGTCCGGTGCGAGGCCGGTGCGTACTCCGTGCTGGTCCGGCCAGGGCGATTGCCGCTCGTGGTGGCCGACACGCCATCATGGGGGGCGCACATCGGAGGCGCTGTTCGGGTCCATCGTTCGGGTGGTCGGGCGGCCGTCGCGGTGGCGAGCCGGACCGGGGTACCGGAGCCGGGCGAGGACGACGAGAAGGGGTGGCCCGATGGGCGCGACCACCGAGCCCGCGAGCGGCGCCCGGGTGCGCGGGACGATCCGCTACTGGGCGGCGGCGAAGTCCGAGGCCGGGCTGGCCGAGGAGCCGTACGAGGCGGCGACCCTGGCGGAGGCGCTGGCGGCGGCCAGGGCGCGGCACGCCGACCGGCCGAAGCTCGTCCAGCTGCTCGGGCACTGCTCGTACCTGGTCGACGGGGCCCAGGTGGGCGGCCGCGACCACGCGACCGTCGCCCTGACCGAGGGCGGGACGGTCGAGGTCCTCCCGCCGTTCGCGGGAGGCTGAGCGGCGTGACGGACATGAACAACCCGAACCACCCGAACCACGGCGGCCACGGCGAGTGGCCGCAGCAGCCCCACCAGCCGTACCCGCCGCAGGGACAGCAGCCGTACCCGCAGCAGCAGCAGCCGTACGTCCCGCCGCAGCAGCCCGGCCACCAGTCGCCGTACGGCTACCCGGTGGACGACGCGGCGGCGACCGCGGTGCTGCCGGCGGTGCCCGCGTTCGACGACGCGGCCGCGACCACCCTGCTGCCGCCGGTGCCGGCGGTGAGCGACGCCGAGGCGACGGCGCTGCTGCCGCCGGTGGTGGTGTCCGGTCCGCTGTCGGGCGCGCCCCGGCAGCAGGGTCACCAGCCGCATCAGCCGCAGGGTCACCAGCCGCAGCAGGCCCACCAGCCGTACCAGCCGCCCCAGGTCCCGCAGGCCCAGCAGCCCCAGCAGGTCCCGCAGCCGCCGCAGGCCCCGCAGCCGCGGCAGCGGCGGCGGCCGCCGGAGCAGCCGGTGCAGCCCCAGCCGGATCCGACGATCCAGCTGCAGCTCCCCCGGCCGCCGGGGCCGCGGGCCCGGCACGCGGCCCCGGCGCCGCAGCAGGCCCCCGCGCAGCAGGCGGCGGAGGCCTTCGACCCGCCGACCATGACGCTCAAGCGCCCGGTGGCCCCCGGCCCGCTGGGCGCCCCCGCCGCGCCGCCGTACGGGGCCGTCCCGCCGCAGGCGGTGCCGCCCGCCGGTCCGCGCGGCCGGACCGGCTCGCCGATCATCGACCCGGGCCTGCAGCCGGCCCTGATCACGGTGGGCATCGCCGCGCTGCTGGCCGGCGGTGCCGCGCTCGGGCAGGTCGCGCTGGCCCTGGTGGTCGCGCCGCTCCAGCTGCTGACGGCGGCCGGCTGGTTCCGGCTGAACGGCATGTGGCCGGCCCGGCAGGGCATCCTGCTCGCCGCGCTGGCGGGCCTGACGGCGGACGTGGCGGTGCTGCTGGCGGACTCCGACGGCGGCGTGGCGGCCGTGGTGGGCACCCTGGGCGGGTTCTTCCTGCTCGTCCTGGTGTTGCAGACGTTCCGCCCGTCGGACCCGAAGGAGCGGTTCTACGCGCTGACCGTGCTCGGCTCGGCCACCGTGGTGACGGTGCTGTGCACCGCGCTGCTGCTGGCCGACTGGGTGCCGGCCGCGGTGGGCGCGGTGGCGCTGGCCACCCTGCTGGCCGCGGCGCCGCTGCCCGGGCCGAAGCAGCTGGGCCCGGTGCTGGGCCTGGCCGCGGCGGTGCTGCTGGGCCTGCTGGTCGGGGCCCCGCCGGCGCTCGGTGCGCTGGCCGGGCTGGGTGCGCTGGTCGGCCGTCGGGTCGCGGCGTACGACTTCCCGTCCCGCTTCGTGCACATGACGGCGGGCGTGGCGCTGCCGCTGGCGGTGGCCGCGCCGCTGGCCTGGATCGCCACGGAGCTGCTGGCCTGAGCCACCCGTACCCACCCGTCCAGGCCTGTTCAGGTCGAATTCCCGCCCCGGAACCATGTTCCGGGGCGGGACGTCGTACGGTCGTGCGAGGGCGGACGTGTCCTGCGTCCGCCGCGGAACGGTGAACGACCCACTGCGAACGACCACAGCGACGAACGACCACAGCGACCGGCGACGACGGGGGACACGATGCGCGGATGGCTGAAGGCCACGATCGGTCTGGCGGTGCTCTCCGGCCTGCTGCTGGGTGCGGACCGGATCGCGGTGGGCGTGGCCGAGGACGAGGCCGCCGACCGGATCGTGAAGAGCGGCCGGATGAGCCAGCGCCCGGACGTCTCGATCGAGGGCTTCCCGTTCCTCACCCAGGTGCTGTCGATGAAGCTGGACGACGTCCGGATCTCCTCCGACGGCCTGGCCGTCGGCGACGGCAGCCACCAGGTGGCGCTGCACTCGTTCAAGGCGCGGCTCGCCGGGGTCAAGGTCAGCGACAGCATGAGCAGTGCCACGGTGGACAGCGGCACCGGCAGCGGGGTGATCTCCTACCCGGACCTCGCGCAGCTGCTGCCGCCCGCCTCCCAGCTGCTGCACGGCGCCAAGCTGCCGGTGGGCGGCAACTCCCGGCTGAGCCTGGCCTACGCCGGTCCGGGCAAGGTCAAGGCCTCGCTGGGTCCGATTGAGATCGGCGAGGGCAGCGTGCGCAACAAGGGGAACACCGTCACGGTGGACGGCTTCCGGCTGAGCTCGCTGGCGGGGCTGGTGGCCGGCGCCACCAACCAGCAGCTGGAGCCGATGAGCTTCACCCTTGACTCGCTGCCGGCCGGGCTGAAGCTGGCCGACAAGGAGGGCGGGGGCGGCGGTGTGACGCCGCTGCCGGAGGGCCTCCAGCTGACCTTCGACGGCAAGGACGTCAAGCTCCTGGGCTGATCCAGGCCCGTGCCCAGCCCGTCCCCGGCCCGTCCCCGGCCCGGTCCCGGGGCCCGCCCAGGGCTGTGCCGAATCGTTCCGCTCCGCGAGACGCGCTGTCCAGCGCGGGCCGTGGAGCGGTGTCGTTCGCTCCCCGCGCACGCCCTCCGGGGGCCGCCGGCCGGGCCCGGACAGGCCGGACCGGGGGCAAATCCCATCATCCGGTCATTCTGATCCCACTATTCGATACGCTGATGACAGCGGGCCTCCGGTGTCCCTAGCATCGTCGGCATGAAGCGACAGACGGACCTCACGAAGCGGCGGGCGGTAGACCTGTGCCGCGTGGCCGCCTGTCTGTGTCGAATGCGCTGATTCGGCGCCCCCGGCAGGGCAGTTGACGCCCGCCGCCGATCTTTCCGGCGACCGCGCCCGGCCCCCCGGGCCGGCGGTCGCCGAGGTACTCCGCAGTCTCCTGCCCGGCCGCACCGGCCCACCCCCTCGTCCCGCTATTCGGACAGGGTTTCGGACCGTACCCTCCCGGGCACCCTGCAGCACCCTCCTGAGCAGCACCTTCCGCACAACCGCCCTCGGATGGAGAACCCACCATGAGCCGCAGCGACGTCCTGGTCGACGCCGACTGGGTCCAGGCCCACCTGGACGACCCGAAGGTCGTCATCGTCGAGGTCGACGAGGACACCTCCGCGTACGAGAAGAACCACATCCGCAACGCCGTCCGGATCGACTGGAAGCAGGACCTCCAGGACCCGGTCCGCCGCGACTTCATCGACCAGGCCGGCTTCGAGGCCCTGCTGAGCGCCAAGGGCATCGCCAACGACCAGACCGTCGTGCTGTACGGCGGCAACAACAACTGGTTCGCCTCGTACGCCTACTGGTACTTCAAGCTATACGGCCACGGCGACGTCCGCCTGCTGGACGGCGGCCGCAAGAAGTGGGAGCTGGACTCCCGCGACCTGGTCGCCGAGGTGCCGGCCCGCCCGGCCACCGAGTACACGGCGCAGGCCGCCGACGCCTCGATCCGCGCCTTCCGCGACGACGTGATCGCCGCCATCGGCACCCTGAACCTGGTCGACGTCCGCTCGCCCGACGAGTTCTCCGGCAAGCTGCTCGCCCCGGCGCACCTCCCGCAGGAGCAGTCGCAGCGCCCCGGCCACGTGCCGAGCGCCCGCAACATCCCGTGGGCCAAGAACGCCAACGACGACGGCACCTTCAAGAGCGACGACGAGCTCAAGGCGCTGTACGAGGCCGAGGGCATCGACCTGGCGAAGGACACCATCGCCTACTGCCGCATCGGCGAGCGCTCCGCGCTCACCTGGTTCGTGCTGCACGAGCTGCTCGGCCAGGAGAACGTCAAGAACTACGACGGCTCGTGGACCGAGTACGGCAGCCTGGTCGGCGTGCCGATCGAGCTCGGCAGCAACTGAGCCCCCGGCTCGACCCGTAAGTCAGAAGGAGACAGACATGTGCGGTGCGAAGGCCGGCGGCCCGGACCTGGCAGGAGTTGACGTGGCGAACGAGACGATCATCCAGGGTTCGGTGACCCGCGACGGAGAGCCGGTCAACGGCTACGTGCGGCTGCTGGACGAGGGCGGCGAGTTCACGGCCGAGGTGCCCACCTCGGCGACCGGCCAGTTCCGGTTCTTCGCCCGCCCGGGCAAGTGGACCCTGCGCGCGCTGGTGCCGGGCCAGACCGTGGACCGTCAGGTGGTGGCCTCCCAGGGCACCGCCGTCGAGGTCGCGATCGCGGTCTGACCGGAGCCGGGACGATCCCGGACCAGACTCCGAGGGCCCCTGCCGAGCAGGGGCCCTCGGTCGTACCGTGGAGGGGTGCAGGCAAGGCGGCGGCGTCGCTACTACTTCGCCATGATGGGCGTGTGCCTGGGCCTGTTCGTCATGGCCTGGGGCGTGGTGCGGTTCTTCTCGGTCGGCGCGGCGATCGGCATGTGCGTGGTCGCGATGGTCATCCCGCCGGCCGCCGCGGTGTTCGCCAACAAGCGCGACCCGGACGACGACTGGTGGAACGACCCGCGCTGGGACGACCCGAAGTGGGACGAGCCCGGCCACGACCGGGACCGCCCCGACCACGAGGAACGCCCGTAGGCGTCAATGTGCGAGGTGCCTCAGTACACGAGCGCCTGGACGTTGTCCGACATGATCTCGCTGACGAAGACCTGGGCGCCCGCGATGCGGACACCCTCGACGGTGTCCTGCTGCGTGATCCCGCGCCGGGCCGCGCACTGGGTGCACAGCGTCACCGAGCCGGCTGCCAGGATCGACTCCAGCAGGTCCGGCAGCGGCGCCGCGTGCGGCAGTTCGAACTCCGCGGCCCGGCCCGGCAGCGCGAACCAGGAGGACTCCCCGGTCAGCCAGAGCGAGACCTCGATCCCGCTGGCGACGGCCACCGCCGCCACCGTGAACGCCTGCGAGCACCGCTCCGGCGCGTCCGCCCCTGCGGTGACCTTGATGACCAGTTTCTTCGCCATGGCGCCACCTTAGAGGTGCCGGCGCCCCCGCCGTCCGGCATCCCCGGAAGCCTTGGGCAAAGCTTGAGCAGCCGCGGGAGGACGGCGCGAACGGCGACGTGGTGGGGCTCACCGCGACCCTCCGGAACCCGGCGGATAGAGTGAGCCGAGCACAATCCACCACACTGTCGCCGCCTGGGAGCCACCCGTGTCCGGTCTGGAAATCTTCTTCGACGGTCTGCTGGCCCTCATGGCCGTGCTGATCACCTGGTTCGCCATCTTCTCGGTGATGAAGCTGTACCAGGGCCAGCGCTGAGACTGCCGTACGGTTGAGGCAGTCCCACACCGACGAGAACAGCGACCAGGAACATGATCGAGATCCCTTCTGACCTCCACAGGGACGTCGTCCCGCTCGCCTTCCTCCTCGGCACCTGGGAGGGCGCGGGCGTCTACGACTTCCCGGGCGCGGAGAAGTGCAACTTCGGCCAGGAGATCGTGATCCGCCACGACGGCCGCCCCTTCCTGGAGTTCCGCTCCCGGACCTGGGTGCTGGACAGCGAGGGCGAGAAGGTCCGTCCGCTGGAGAACGAGCACGCGTTCTGGCGCATCACCAGCAACCACGACGGCACCAGCGGTGTCCGGGGGATCGAGATCTCCTCCGTCCGCGACGACGGCACGGTCGAGATCTGGTACGGCGAGCTGGCCGACGGCAAGCCCCAGGTCGACGTCTCCACCGACGCGGTCGCCCGGATCGAGGGCTCCCCGGAGTACTCGGGCGGCAAGCGGCTGTACGGCTTCGTCAACGGCGAGCTGCTCTGGGTCGGCGAGAAGGCCGCCCCGAGCGTGCCGCTGCGCCCGTACATGTCCGCCCAGCTGAAGAAGGTGCTCAGCCCGGCCCAGCTGATCAAGGACATCAACGACCTGCCGGACGACGGCATCGCCTTCTTCAAGTAGGCCGATCGCGCGACCGGCACTTCCGTGCACGAGGTAGGGACCGGCCCCCGGCCGGTCCCTACACTTGCTCCAGGACCCCCGACCATTGGCAGGGACGAGTACCGTGGCGGACACCGGCACCACCGACTGGCAGCTCTCCGGCGACTGGAAGGCCGACCTGCGCGAACGCGGGTACCGGCTCACCCCGCAGCGGCAGCTCGTGCTGGAGGCCGTCGACGAGCTCGACCACGCCACCCCCGACGACATCCTCTGCCACGTCCGCCGGACCGCCAGCGGCGTCAACATCTCCACCGTCTACCGGACCCTGGAGCTGCTGGAGGAGCTGGGCCTGGTCTCGCACGCCCACCTCGGCCACGGCGCCCCGACCTACCACCTGGCCGGCCGCCACCACCACCTGCACCTGGTCTGCCGGGACTGCGACAAGGTCACCGAGACCGGCACCGAGATCGCCCAGCCGCTGATCGACAGCCTGCGCGAGCGGCACGGCTTCGACACCGACCTCAAGCACTTCGCCATCTTCGGCCGCTGCGCCGACTGCACCGCCAAGCTCGTCGGGGACCAGCCGTAAGCTGGCCGGTATGACCGGTGTGAAGAGCCCGCTGCTTTCCCTGCCCGGAGCCGTCCCCGCCGAGGGGGCCGACGAGGGCGTCGCCGCCCACTACGGCGACATCTTCCGCGAGCAACGCAGGCTGTCGCAGGGCGTCGGCTTCGTCGACCTCTCGCACCGCGGCGTGGTCACCGTGACCGGCGCGGACCGGCTCTCCTGGCTGCACCTGCTGCTCACCCAGCACGTCAGCGAGCTGCCGCCGCAGCAGGCCGCCGAGGCGCTGGTGCTCTCCCCGAACGGGCACGTCGAGCACGCGCTCTACCTGGTGGACGACGGCACCACCACCTGGGCGCACGTCGAGCCGGGCACCCAGGAGGCGCTGGTCGCCTACCTGGAGGGCATGAAGTTCTTCTACCGGGTGGAGGTCGCCGACGCGACCGCCGAGTACGCCGTGGTCCACCTGCCGGCCGGCTCCACCGCCGCCGTCGAGGGCGCCGCCGCCGTCCGCGAACTCCCGTACGGGCGCGACCTGTTCGTGCCGCGCGCCGAGCTGGAGCGGCTCACCGCCGGGTACGGTCCGGCGGCCGGGGTCTGGGCGTACGAGGCGCTGCGGATCGAGGGCCACCGGCCCCGGCTGGGCTTCGAGACCGACCACCGGACCATCCCGCACGAGGTGGACTGGCTGCGCACCGCCGTCCACCTGCAGAAGGGCTGCTACCGCGGCCAGGAGACCGTCGCCCGGGTGCACAACCTGGGCCGCCCGCCGCGCCGGCTGGTCTTCCTGCACCTGGACGGCACCGAGGAGACGCTGCCCCCGCACGGCACCGAGGTGCGGCTGGCCACCGACCCGGACGGGCGGGCGCTGGGCTTCGTGACCTCCTCGGCCCGGCACCACGAGCTGGGGCCGATCGCGCTGGCGATCGTCAAGCGGAACGTCCCGGTGGACGCCGTGCTGCTGGCCGGCACGGTGCCGGGCACCCAGGACGTGATCGTCCCGCAGTAGGGCCGTCCAGGGCCGCGCCGGGGCCGCTCGGCGCCCCGGCCGGGCCCGGTGGGGTCAGACCTCGACGAGGACGGTGAACGGGCCGTCGTTCACCAGCGCCACCCGCATGTCGGCGCCGAACCGGCCCGTCTCCACCTTGGCGCCCAGCGCGCGCAGCTGCGCCACCACCTCGTCCACCAGCGGCTCGGCGACCGGGCCGGGGGCGGCGGCGTTCCAGGTGGGGCGGCGGCCCTTGCGGGCGTCGCCGTAGAGCGTGAACTGGCTGATCACCAGCAGCGGGGCGCCGAGGTCCGAGCAGCTCTGCTCGACGCCCTCGTCGTTCGCGGGCAGCAGCCGCAGCGTCCAGAGTTTGCGGGCCAGTTGGGCGGCCTTGGCGGGGGTGTCGTCGTGGGTGGCGCCGACCAGGACGCAGAGCCCGGGCCCCTCGATCGCGCCGACGGTCTCACCGGCCACGGTCACCCGGGCCTCGGTCACTCGCTGCACCACTGCTCGCATGCCGCCATTGTGCCGGAGCGCCGTACGGCCTCCGGAGGACCCCCGGGTGCTTTCCGCGCGGCCCGCGCCCGGCGCGTCCGCCTCCCCTCCGCGCCCGCGCATCCGCCGTGCCCCCGGCTCAGCGCCGCACCCTTCCCGGCCGTTCCGCCCGGCCGCCCCTCCGGTCGGCCCCGTCCCTCCGCCCCGGCGGCCTCCCCAGGGCGCACACCAGGGGCGCGCATGGAGGCCGTGCACGCCCTGGGGTGCGCGCCTGCGCGGAATCGGGCGCCACTCTTCCTGGGGAAAGGGCTGGTCATATCAGCCACCCCCGTTCGCCAGGGGGCCGTTCGGGTGCACGGGCGGTGCGCGTGCGCCGGGTGGGGTGGCACGCTGGTGGACCGTACGAGGGGTCCGGGGCGCCAGGAGGTCCGCCGCGCCGGACCCGGGTTCGGCCGGGCGGTCGAGCCGGTAGGTCAGGCGTCTGGCGGTGCCGCCCCGGTGGGCGTCACGGCCGGGGACCGGAGCCTCCGGGGGTTCCCGGCGGGCCGGTGGACGGGACGCGCGGCCCGTCGGGGGACGGGTCGGACCGGCGGCAGCGACGGGGTGCCGCGAGCGGGCGGGATCGGACGACGTCAGGTGGTTGGGTGATGGACGCGAGCAGCGTGGCGCGGGACCGGTCCGGGTCGGTGGTGCGGGCCCCCGGGGGCCCGGACGGTCCGGCGGCGGGCGCGGAGGACGAGCCCGACCTGGAGGGGCTGGGCCTGGAGCAGCTGCGGGTGCTGCGCCGGGAGACCCTGGAGCAGGAGGCCGACCTGTCCTACCTGCGGCGGCTGCTGCACGGGCGGATGGACATCCTGCGCGCCGAACTCGACCGGCGGCCCGGCACGGGCCCGGTCCGTACGGCCGACCCGTCCGGCCCCAACCCGGCCCCCGGCGACCTGCTGGACCGGCTGCCGGCCATCCTGACCGACGCGCCCTCCACCGTGCGGCGCTCGGCCCGGCACGTCACCCTCGGGCCGCCGCGCACCCGGGAGTCCCGGCTGGAGGCGGACGCGCTGATGGGCGACGTCCAGCTCGCCGACCTGGCGGCGCACCCGGCCGAGGAGCTGCTGGCCGCCCTGGAGCGGCTGCGGGCGTACGAGCGGGAGGTGTCCGGACGGCGCCAGCGGCTGCTGCGCACGGCCGACGGTTGCAACGCCGAGATCACCCGCAGGTACCGTGATGGGGAAGCACGGGTCGACGACCTGCTCGCACGGGGGCCGCTCTGACCGGGTGGGTCACCGCGGGCGGGTGAGGCCCGGCTCGCTCCCGGCCCACCCTCGCCCCGGAAGGCTCACACCGCCATGTCCCTGCCCGCCCCCGCGCCCGTTCTCGCCGAGGTCATACGCTCCGGCTTCGTCGAGGGCCGCCACCGCGGCTCCCTGGTGCTGCTCGCGGCCGACGGCTCGGTCGAGTTCGCGCTCGGCGACCCGGACGCCCCGGTCTTCCCGCGGTCGACCGCCAAGCCGTTCCAGGCGGTGGCCACGCTGCGGGCCGGGCTGGCGATCGAGGGCGAGCTGCTGGCGCTGGCGGCCTCCAGCCACTCCGCGGAATCGTTTCACCTCGATGGCGTGCGGAGCATCCTCGGCTCCGCCGGGCTCGACGAGTCGGCCCTGCGCACCCCGGCCGACCTGCCGCTGGACGAGACCGAGGCGGAGCTGCTGCTCGCCGCCGGCGGCGGGCGCGCCCCGATCCTGATGGACTGCTCCGGCAAGCACGCCGGCTGGCTGGCCGCCTGCACGGCCAACGGCTGGGACACCGAGAGCTACCTCGACCCGGCCCACCCGATCCAGCGGCTGGCCCGCGAGGCCCTGGAGGAGGCCACCGGCGAGACCGCCGCCCACGCCGGGGTGGACGGCTGCGGCGCGCCGCTGCTGGCCGTGTCGCTGACCGGCCTGGCCCGCGGCTACCGCGGCCTGCTGCTGGCCGCCGAGGGCAGCGGGCCGCGCCGCGTCGCCGACGCGATGCGCGCCCACCCCGAGTACGTGGCCGGCACCCGCCGGGCCGACACCTGGCTGATGCGGGCGGTGCCGGGCGCGCTGTCCAAGATGGGCGCCGAGGCCGTCCAGGTGGTCGCGCTGCCGGACGGCCGGGCGCTGGCCTTCAAGATCGAGGACGGCGCCGAGCGGGCCCGCGGCCCGGTGCTGGCGGCCGCGCTGCGCCGGCTCGGGGTGGCCGGGGCGGACGGGACCGTCGAGCGGATCGGCGCGGCCCCGCTGCTCGGCGGCGGCGTGCCGGTCGGCGAGGTGCGGGCGGCGTTCTAGGACCAGCCCACGGCGTCGGAGGCCGCCCGTCGGGGTGCGGGCGGACCCGGGTCGGTGCACGGTGGACCGGGGGGCGTCCGTACAGCTGAGGGAGTCCGCCATGACCGACCATGTGTACCGGGTGACCGAGATCGTCGGGTCCTCGGCCGAGAGCGTCGACGCCGCGATCCGCAACGGGGTGGAGCGGGCCTCCCGGACGCTGCGCAACCTCGACTGGTTCGAGGTCTCGCAGGTCCGGGGCCACCTGGAGGACGGCCGGATCAAGCACTACCAGGTGTGCATCAAGGTCGGCTTCCGGCTGGAGGACTGAGCGCCGGCGAAGCGCTCAGCGCTCCGGCAGCACCAGCGGCACCCCGGTGCGCGGGTGCGCCAGCACCTCGACGGGGTGCCCGTACACCTCGCTGAGCAGCGGCGCCCGCAGCACCTCGGCGACCGGCCCGTCCGCGACCGTCGCCCCGCCCGTCAGCAGGACCACCCGGTCCGCGTAGGCCGCCGCCAGGGACAGGTCGTGCAGCACCACGACCACCCCGTCCCCGGCCGCGGCCCGGGCCCGGGCGACCCGCAGCACCAGCTCCTGGTGGCGCAGGTCGAGGGCGGCGGTCGGCTCGTCCAGCAGGAGCAGCGGGGTGCGCTGGGCCAGCACCCGGGCCAGCGCCACCCGGGCCCGCTCGCCGCCGGACAGGGCGGTGAACGGGCGCCCGGCGAAGGCGGTGGACTCGGTGGCCGCCATCGCCTCGGCCACGGCCGCCGCGTCCTCGGCGGCCGCCGCCGTGCCCGCCCACGGCGCGCGGCCCATCCGGACCACCTCGTCGGCCGGGAACGGGAAGGACAGTGCGGCGGACTGCGGCAACAGGGCGCGGTGCAGGGCGAGTTCGGCGGCGCCGTAGTCGGCCGGCGGGCGGCCGCGCAGGGTGACCGACCCGCCGTCCGGCCGGACGTCGCCGGCCAGTACGGACAGCAGGGTGGACTTGCCGGCGCCGTTCGGCCCGAGCAGCGCGACCAGTTCGCCGGCCGCGACCCGGACGGCGGCGCCGTCCAGCAGCGGGCGCCCGCCGAGACTCAGCCGGACGCCCTCGGCGGCGAGCAACTCGCTTCCGGGCTCCGGTCGTTCGGGGATCTCCCGGTGGCGTCGCAGTCTCACGCCCAGCCTCCCTGCCTGGTCCTGGTCCGGCGCAGCAGCCAGAAGAAGAACGGGCTGCCGATCAGTGCGGTGACCACCCCGAGCGGGATCTCGGCGGGCTCGGCGACGGTGCGGGAGGCGAGGTCGGCGGCCACCAGCACCAGCGCGCCGCCGAGTGCCGAGGCGGGCAGCAGGAAGCGGTGGCCGGGCCCGGCGAGCATCCGCAGCAGGTGCGGGACGACCAGGCCGACGAAGCCGACGATGCCGCTGACCGCCACGGCCGCCGCGGTGAGCAGGGCGACGACGGTGATCAGCGCCAGCCGCATCCGCTCGACGTCCACCCCGAGGTGGCGGGCCGGGCGCTCGCCGAGCGCCAGCAGGTCCAGCCTGCGGGCGTACAGCGGGGCGACGGCCAGGCCGGCCAGCGCGAACGGCAGGACGGCGAGCACCTTGCCCCAGGTGGCCTGGGAGAGCGAGCCGAGCTGCCAGAAGGTGACCTGGCTGATCGCGGCGGGGTCGGCGATGAACAGCAGGATGCCGATCAGCGCGCCGCAGAAGGCGTTCACGGCGACGCCGGTGAGGATCAGCGTGACCACCTCGGTGCGCCCGCCGGAGCGGGACATCGCGTACACCGCGACGACCGTCAGCAGGCCGCCGGCGAAGGCGAAGACGGGGGCCGTCCAACCGCCCAGGGTGTTCAGGCCGAGCACGATGCAGGCCACCGTGCCGACCGCGCTGCCGGAGGAGACCCCGATCACGGCGGGCTCGGCGAGCGGGTTGCCGAACACGCCCTGCATCAGTGCCCCGGCGCAGCCGAGCGAGCCGCCGACCAGCAGGGCGAGCACCACCCGGGGCAGCCGGACGTTCCACAGCACGGACTCGGGCACCCGGTCCAGGGCGTGGCCGCCGAGGCCGAGGCGGTGGGCGGTGGAGGCGAGGATGTCGCCGAGCGGGATGCGGTAGGCGCCGACGCCGGCCGCGAGGAGGGCGCAGAGGAGCAGGGCGGCGGCGAGTCCGGCGGTGAGCAGGGCGGTCCGGCCGGCGGTCGGTGCGGCGCTCTCCCCGGGCGCCTCGCGGGAGGTCTCCTCCCGTACGGCGGTGGTCACTTGGCGTCCGCCGGGTAGAGCTGGGCGGTGATCCCGCGCAGGACCTGCGGGGTGCGCGGGCCGTAGCTGAGCAGCTGGCCGTCCTCGATCGAGACGATCCGGCGGTCGAGCCCGGCCGGGGTCTGGGCGACGCCGGGCAGCTTGAGCAGGCCGTCCGTTCCGCCGACCGAGTCGAGCCCCTTGCTCATCACCAGGATCGCGTCGGGCGCGGCCTTGACCAGGGCCTCGCTGGTGAGCGGGACGAAGTCGTTGGTGAGGCCGGCGGCGGTGCCGGCGTCCTCGCCGCCGACCGCCTCGATCAGCGAGCCGGCGCCGGAGCCGGGGCCGCCGAGCAGGTAGACGGAGGCGCTGCCGCGCAGGTAGAGGAAGGCGACCCGGGGGTGCCGGCCGTCGGCCGGGACGGCGGCCATGGCCTGGTCGATCCGCTGCTCGGTGCGCTCCTTGAGCTGCCGTCCGGCGTCCGGGACGCCGAGTGCGGCGGCGACGGTGTCGATGCGCGGTCCGACGTCGGCCAGCCGCTTGGCGTCGTCCAGGACGATCAGCGGGACGCCGGCCGCCCGGATCTGCGCGATCGCCTCGGCCGGGCCGGTGGAGCGGTCGGCGAGGACGACGGTGGGGTGCAGTGAGAGCACGCCCTCGGCGGAGACGTCGTGGGCCTGGGTGATCACCGGCAGGGCGGCGGCCTGTTCGAAGGTGGTGGAGACGTCCCGGGCGACCACCTTGGGGCCGAGGCCGAGGCTGAACACCAGCTCGGCGAGGCTGCCGTTGAGCGGGATGACCCGTTCGGCGCTGGTGACGGTGACCTGGCGGCCGTCGGCGGAGGCGGTGGTGGCCGGGAGCCGGGGGACGGGCTCGCCGGGCAGCGGTTCGACGGCGTCGGGGGTGCGGGAGACGGCCGCCCCCGCTGCCCCGGCCGTCCCGCTCGCGGCGCCGCAGGCGGTGAGGGCGAGCAGCAGGCCGAGGGCGAGCAGCAGGAGGACGGGCCCGCGGGCCGCCCCGGATCGGATCGTAACGCTGCTCAACCTGGTTCCCTTCACCGGGACTTGACGCCTGTGGCGCCCCGCCGCCGGGGGAGGGGGCGGCGGGGCTCTTGACTCATATATTAGGTTAGCCTTACCTGAGTTCCGCAAGGGGGTGGTGCCCACCGGGCCCCCTTTGCGGCATCCCCCCATGCCCCCTGAGGAGTGATTCGCCGTGCCCCTGTCCAGCCGGCTCCGCCGTCTGGCCGCCGCCCTGGTGGCCTCCCTCGCCGCCCTGCTGGCCGTGGGCCTGTCGCCGGGGCCGGCGGCCGCCGCCGAAGGCAGGGTCTCCGGCGGACGGCTGGACTGGGGCATCAAGCAGTCCTTCCTGACCTACGTCACCGGGCCCATCGCCAAGGGGAGTTGGGGGCTGACCGGCGGCGCGGCCACGGTCGGCGGCAGCACCTTCCGGTTCCACTCGGCGAACGGCACGTACGATCCGGCGGCCGGCGCGCTGACCGCCGCCTTCTCCGGTGGCGTGCGGTTCACCGGGCACCAGGAGGGCGGCTCCAACGCGCTCGACCTGAGCATCGGCCGGCTCACCTTCAAGGCCGTCCAGGGCGGCGCGGCCGGGCTGTACGCCGACGTCAGCAGCAAGTCCAAGGAGACCGGGCAGGTCAGCAGCGCGAGCCAGGCCAAGCTGGCCGACCTCTCGCTGGCCGGCGTCGACCTGCGCGGCGCGGCCGGCACCCTGACGCTGAGCGGTGTCCCGGCGACCCTCACCGACGCCGGGGCGAAGGCCTTCGGCGGCTTCTACCAGGCCGGCACGGCCCTCGACCCGCTCAGCCTCTCGGTCAACCTGCCCGCCGCGCAGCCGACGCCGGCGGCCCCCGCCCCGACGTCCGGCGCGGCCGCCACGGCCATGCCCGCGACCACGCCGCCGGCGACCGCCCCGTCGCCGGCCGAGCCGGCCGCCCCGCCGGCCACCGAGCCGGCCGCCCAGGCCCCGGCCCGTACCGGGTTCGCCAACGGCGCCCTCGACTGGGGCGTGCGCCGCACCTTCCGCGACTACGTCACCGGCACGATCGCCCAAGGCCGTTGGGAGCTCGGCGGCGGCGCGGCCGACGGCGGCGCGTTCTTCCGCTGGACCCCGGCCAAGGGCACGTACGACCCGGCGACCGGAGAGCTGACCGCCGCCTTCACCGGCACCGTCCGCTTCACCGGCATGCGCGCCGGCGACGGCTACGGCCTGGACCTCACCCTCGCCAACCCGGGCGTCAGCGTCTCCGGCGGCCAGGGCCGACTGCTCGCCGACGTCGCCGGCCGGACCCCGGACGGCGGCACCCGGCAGCTCCCCGGCGTCGAGCTGGCGACCTTCGACCCGGCCGGCCTCAAGGCCGAGGGCGGCCTGCTGACGGCCGTCGAACTGCCGCTCACGCTCGCCGAGGGCGGCGCCGAGGCCTTCGGCGGCCTGTACCCGGCGGGCACCGCGATGGACCCGCTGAGCTTCGCCGTCGCCCTCGACCCGGCCGCCGCGCTGCCCCCGCTGCCCGACCTCGGCAGCGCCCCGGCCACCCCGCCGGGCGCCGTCGCGAGCCCGCCCGCCTCCCCGGCCGCCGCGCCCGTCGCCGCGTCCTCCCCGGACGGCGTCCCGGTGCCGGCCGTGGTCGGCGGCGCGGTGCTGGTGGCGGCCCTCGCCACCACCGGCGGCCTGCTCGTCCGCCGCCGCCGGGCGGCCGCCGCGGCCGGGGCCCCCGCCACCGGGCCCGACGCCGACGACGCGGCCTGACCCCTCCGGGAGCGTCCCCCCGCTCCCTCCCCCCATCCGAACGGAGTACCCAGCATGTCCCGCAACCGCACCCGGCTGGCCGCCCTCGCGGCCGCCACCGCCGGCCTCGGCCTGACCGCCCTCGGCGCCCCCGCACTGGCCTTCGGCGCGGGCGGCCCGAGCAGCGTCACGTACGACACCGGAGCGCTGGACTGGGGTGTGAAGGCCGGCTTCCGCAGCTACATCGAGGGCCCGGCCTCCCAGGGCGGCGCGATCGAGCTGACCGGCGGCGCGACCCGCAACGCCGACGGCACCTTCCACTTCGGCCTGGCGAACGCGGCGTACGACCTCACCACGCACGCGCTCAGCTCCTCCTTCACCGGCGGCGTGCACTTCACCGCCCACCACGGCGCGCTGGACGTCGCGCTCAGCGACCTGCGGATCACCACCTCCGGCACCACCGGCACGCTGACCGCCGACACCGCCTCCAAGGAGTCGGTGGGCGCCGCCGACGTCACCCGCCGGGACGACGTGCCGCTGGTGACGTTCACCGTCGCGCGGGACACCACCAACGGGACGCCCGCCGCGGCCAAGCTGACCGAGCAGGGCGCCCGGGCCTTCGCCGGCTTCTACCCGGCGGGGGCGGACATGGACCCGCTGTCGCTGCTGCTGAAGCAGAGCCCGGCCACGACCCCGCCGACCGTGCCGCCGACCGCGACGGCCACCGCCACGCCGTCCGCCACCTCCTCGCCGAGCACGGGCCCGACCGGCGGCCCCACCGGCAGCCCGAGCGCGAGCCCCACCGCCACGGCCACCGGCACGCCGACCGCGGCCCCGTCGTCCGGCACCCCCTCGGCCGGCTCCTCGCCGTCGGCCACCCAGGCGCCCGGCGCCACCGCCTCCCCGTCCGCGAGCGGGGGCCCCGGCACGGCCCCGGCCACCCTGCCGGTGGTGAACGGGACGCTGGACTGGAAGGTCAAGGAGAGCTTCCGCACGTACCTGGAGTCCCCGATGGCCGCCGGGAAGGTCGAGTTCGGCGGCGGCGCGGCCGACTACCGCTTCGGCGGTGCCACCGGTGCCTACAACACCACCGACCACTCCCTGAGCGCCGCCTTCAACGGCTCGGTCCGCTTCCTCGGTCACCCCGGCAAGGACGGCTGGGCGCTGGACACCACGCTCTCCAAGCTGGGCCTGACCATCGACCGGGACGGCGCCTTCCTGACCGCCGACGTCAACGGCAAGTCCCAGGACGGCGGTTCGACCTCGCTGAGCGGTGTCAGGATCGCCCGGCTGGACGTCCCGGCCTCCGCCCTGAAGCCGGTCGGCGGTGTGGTGACGCTCTCCGGCGTGCCGGCCACGCTCACCGCCGAGGGGGTGCCGGCCTTCTCCAACTACCCGGCCGGTACGGCTCTGGACCCGGTCAGCGCCACCCTCGCCTTCGACAAGGACGCCAAGCTGCCGCCGGCCGGCTCCTCCGGCAACGGCAACGGCAGTGCCGGCGGCGGTTCCGCGGCCGGCGGCGGCCAGGGCGCCGGCAGCGGTACCTCCGGCGGGGCCTCGCTGACCACCGGCGGCCTGAGCGGTACGGGCGGCGGCTCGCTGGCCGCCACCGGCGCGGACACCCCGGTGGTCCCGCTGCTGGCCACCGCGGCCGGTCTGCTGCTGGTCGGCGGCAGCGCCACCGTCCTGGTGCGCAACCGCCTTGGCGTTGCCCGGGCCTGACACCTGTGCGGGAGTGCCGAACGGCCCCGGCGAGCAAGCGCTCGCCGGGGCCGTTTCCCGTGACCGGGGTAAGGAGGAACGTTTACGCACTCAGCGGGTAGCGCGTGTCCAGGTCGCGGAAGACCGCCCCGTTGAGCACGAAGGCCCGCTTGCACTCCTCGACCACCCGGCGCCGCTCGACCTCGTCCATCGCCTCCCCGGCCGCGTCCAGCTTCGCCCGGTACTCGCGCTTGAAGGCGGCCGGGTTGTCGACCTCCTCGAAGACGTAGAACCGCACGCCGTCGCCCTTGCGCTCGAAGCCCCAGGTCTTCTCCGCTATGCCCCGGATGATCTGACCGCCCGACAGGTCGCCCAGGTAGCGGGTGTAGTGGTGCGCGAGGTACCCGGCCGGCCACTCGGCGGCCAGCTCCTCCAGCCGGGCGACGTACGCGGCGGTGGCCGGCAGCGGGGCCAGGCCGTCCCGCCAGTCGGGCCCGCGCAGGTGCGCCAGGTCGCGCTCGATGGCGGCGGTGCGCAGCAGCGACCGGTCGATGAAGGGGCCCGCCAGCGGGTGCTCCGCGAGCTGCTCGGCCCGGTCCTCCAGGGCCCGGTAGACGTACCAGAGCTGGCCGGTGAGGTCGGCGTACGCCTCGATCCCGAGACCGCCGCCCAGCAGCCGGCTCATGAACGAGGACTGTTCGGCGGCCTCGTGCTCCTCGCTGCTGGCGGTGCGGAGCACGGTGGAGAACGGGGCGGGCGCGGGCGTGGGCATGCGGCCTCCAGGGTCCGGGATCGGCCGGTGGGAATCGGCTGAATGTGTGGTTAGCCTAACCTAACTTCACGTCTTGCCGACAGGCTGTCGGCAAGACGTCCCGTCCCCGGACACGACAGAGGCCGGGGTCCGCGGACGAATCCGCGAACCCCGGCCCCGGGCTGTCCCGACCTGCCTCCGACCGTCCCCGGCCGAGTGGGATCGGAACGACGGCTCAGTGGCCGCCCTGCTCCGCCAGACGCTTGATCGAAGCGGTGACCTCGGCCTCGGCCTCGGCGCGGCCGACCCAGTTGGCGCCCTCGACGGACTTGCCCGGCTCCAGGTCCTTGTAGACCTCGAAGAAGTGCTGGATCTCCAGGCGGTCGAACTCCGACACGTGGTGGATGTCGCGCAGGTGCTCCCAGCGCGGGTCCGTCGCCGGGACGCAGAGCAGCTTGTCGTCGCCGCCGGCCTCGTCGGTCATCTGGAACATGCCGATGGCGCGGCACTTGATGAGGCAGCCCGGGAAGGTCGGCTCGTCCAGGATGACCAGGGCGTCCAGCGGGTCGCCGTCCTCGCCGAGCGTGCCCTCGACGTAGCCGTAGTCGGCCGGGTAGCGGGTCGAGGTGAAGAGCATCCGGTCGAGCCGCAGACGGCCGGTCTCGTGGTCGACCTCGTACTTGTTACGAGAGCCCTTCGGGATTTCGATAAGGACGTCGAACTCCAACGGTTCCTCCAAGGTAGGGACTGACAGAATCCAAGTGTCTCCTACGGGAGCGGGTGCTCGGGAAAGGGGCCGGTCGGTGGGCACAGGGGGAGGGGCGGCGGGCCGCCGCGGGGGGACGGCCGCGGGGCTGTTCGGAGCGGCGCTCCTGGTCGTCGGTACGGTCCTGACCTCGGGTGGTGCGGTCGCGCAGCCGGCCCCGCCGCCGGGCGGGCACAGCGCCGGGCCGGGCGAGGGTGAGGACCACGACGGACCGAACGGCCACGGCGGGAGGAAGGGCGACCACGGGAAGGGCGGCGCCGGTCCCCGGTCGAACGACGACCCGGGCGCCGCGCCCGCCCGTCGGGCCGCGCCGCCCGCCGCGCCCACGCCCGCGGCCTCCGTGCCCGCCGCCTCCGTGCCCGCCACCGGGGGTGGCGACGCGTCCGCTGCGCGCCCGGCCCCCGCGCCGGGCGCCGTCCTGGCCGCCGTCGAGGGCGGCCCGGGCGCCGCCGTCCCCACCGCGCAGGGCCTCCGGCAGGCGCTCGCCGCCGTGCTCGCCGACAAGAGCCTCGGCGAGGTCACCTTCGCCGTCGCGGACGCCGGCACCGGCCAACTCCTGTACGGCTCCGGGGAGAACACCCCGGCCACCCCCGCCTCCACCACCAAGCTGGCCACCGCGGTCGCGGCCCTGTCCCTCATCCCGGGCGACACCCGGCTGCACACCCGGGTGGTCCAGGGCGCGGCCCCGGGCACCATCACCCTGGTCGGCGGCGGCGACCCGACGCTCACCGCGCTGCCCGCCGACCAGGTGCAGATCGGCGGGCAGCCGGCCGACGCCGACACCGCCCCCGCCTCACTGGACTCCCTCGCCCAGCAGACCGCCGACAGCCTCAATCGCCTCGGCACCACGACGGTCCAGCTGGACTACGACCTGTCGATGTACGCGGGCGGCCCGCAGCACAGGAACCACGACGCCCAGAACATCGCCCTGGTGGTCCCGCTGATGGTGGACGAGGCCAAGGCGGACCCGAAGAGCCGGGAGGACGCGCCGGACCGGGTCGCCGACCCGGCGGCCGCGGCCGCCGAGGCCTTCGCCGCGCTGCTCCGGGCTCGCGGCATCACCGTGACGGGAAAGGCCGGCCCCGCCGCCGCGCCCGCGCCCGCCCCGACCGCCACCGGCACGGCGCCCCTCGGCGACGTCTTCTCGCCGACCGTCGCCCGGCTGGTCGAACGCCTGCTGACCACCTCCGACAACCAGCTCGCCGAGGCGATCGCCCGTCAGGTCGCCATCGCCGCCCACCAGCCCGCGAGCTTCGAGGGCGCCGCGGCCGCCGTCACCCAGGAGCTCACCCGGCTCGGCGTGCCGATGGGCACCGTGGTCCTCAACGACGGCAGCGGCCTGCACCCGGGCAACGCGATCCCGCCCGCCGTCCTGGTCCGACTCCTCGCGCTGGCCGCCTCCGAGCAGCACCCCGCCCTGCGCCCGGTGCTCACCGGCCTCCCGGTCGCCGGCTTCACCGGCACCCTCAACAAGCGCTACGGCTCCGGGTCCGGCGCCGCCGACGCGGCCGGCCTGATCCGCGCCAAGACCGGCACCCTCAGCGGCGTCAACACCCTCGCGGGCACCGTCGTCGACGCCGACGGCCGCCTGCTCGCCTTCGCCGTCATGACCCGTACCGCCGCCCCCGCCGACACCGCCCGCGCCGCGATGGACCGCGTCGCCGCCCGCCTCACCACCTGCGGCTGCCACTGACCCGCCGCCGCCCTTCAACAACCCCGCCGCCGCGAGGCGCGCGCCCCGCCGCCGCGCACCGGTCCGCCGCCCACCGCCGGGCACGCCCCGGGACCCCGTCGGCTCCCGGTCGCGGCCGGAGACCGGTGGGGCCGGGGCCCGTTGGGGAGAGGTGTTCGCGGCGGGTGGCTGCCGTTGGTGGTGGGGAGCACGTACGGTGAGGGCATGACGAGCGCGAGTGGCGGTGCTGACATGGTCGACTGGAACCTCGCGGTCGCAACCGCGACCAGGTTGGTTCGGCCGGGTCCGGAAGTGAGCCGGGAGGAAGCGGCGGCGGTGGTCGCCGAGCTGCGCCGGCACGCCCTGGAGGCGGAGGAGCACGTGCGGGCGTTCACCGGCATGCGTTCGTCCAGCCTGTCCCAGGCCGCGGCGACGCCGGTGCTGGTGGTGGACCGTCCGGGGTGGATCCGGGCCAACGTGGCGGGCTTCCGCACGGTCGTCCAGCCGCTGGTGGAGAAGCTCCAGGCGCGTCGGGCGAACAGCACGGCGGCCGGGGTGTTCGGCGCGGTGGGCGAGAAGGCGACCGGCATCGAGGTCGGGGCGCTGCTGGCGTTCCTGTCCACCAAGGTGCTGGGCCAGTACGAGACCTTCGCCCCGGCCGAGCCCCCGCTGGAGGCGCCGGACAGCCCGGCGGCGCTGTTCGACAAGCCGCGGCTGGGGCCGGAGGGCCCCGGGCCGGGCCGGCTGCTGCTGGTGGCGCCGAACATCGTGCACGTCGAGCGGGAGCTGGACGTCGACCCGTCCGACTTCCGGCTCTGGGTCTGCCTGCACGAGGAGACGCACCGGACGCAGTTCACCGCGGTGCCGTGGCTGCGCGACCACATCCAGTCCGAGGTGCAGTCCTTCCTCGCCGAGACGGACGTCGACCCGGGCGCCCTGCTGGAGCGGCTGCGGGACGCGGCGGGTTCGCTCGGCGGCCTGCCGGGTGGCGGCAGCCGGGAGGGCGCCTCCTCCGGGAACCTGCTGGAGATCGTCCAGTCGCCCGCGCAGCGCGAGATCCTCGGCCGGCTGACGGCCGTGATGTCGCTGCTGGAGGGCCACGCGGACGTGGTGATGGACGGCGTCGGGCCGGCCGTGGTGCCGACGGTCGCCGAGATCCGGGAGAAGTTCCAGCAGCGCCGGGACCGCGGCGCCAACCGGCTCGACCTGCTGCTGCGCCGGCTGCTCGGCATGGACGCGAAGCTGCGCCAGTACCAGGACGGCGCGGTGTTCGTGCGCGGGGTGGTGGAGCAGGTCGGCATGGAGGGGTTCAACCGGGTGTGGACCTCCCCGAACACCCTGCCGACCAAGGACGAGATCCACGACCCGGCCGCCTGGGTGGCCCGGGTGGCCCGCTGAGCGCGGTCGTGACGCGGGCGCGCCGTACGCCGGACGGCAAGCGGCGCGCGCCGGTCAAACCCGCTCGTACGAGTGGTCCAATCAGGCCGACGACGAGTGAAGAAGCGTTTCTTCATTCACCCGAACGTGGGACGGTCGACCTGCCGGGGGCGCGGGTGGCGTAGTGGGTAGCCACTATCTGCCACCATCTGTGAGCGCCCGGTAACCGGGTGCTCATGCGGGTGCGCGGTCCCCGCCGCGTCCGCCGCACGTCCTGTCCCCCCTCCGTCGAGGAGTCGTCCGCCGTGGGTCCTCACCCCGCCGTCGCCGCGATACGCCTGGCCGTTCGCCGTACGCTCACCGACCTCGCCGCCGAGGCCGGTTCCACCTTCACCGCGCCGGTGCGCCGACCGCGGGAGCGCCCGGCCGGGGCGCCGCTGGTGGGTGCCGCGGTCGGCACCACCCTGATCGGCAACGCCGCGCGCCACCCCTCCGGTCTGCCCCGGACCCCGGCCGCGCCCGGCTCGCCGCTGGTCCTGGTCGCGGTCAGCGGCGGCGCCGACTCGATGGCGCTGGCCATCGCCGCCGCCTTCGAGGCCCCCAAGATCGGCCTGCGGGTCGGCGCCGTCACCGTCGACCACGGCCTCCAGGCGGGATCCGCCGAGCGCGCCGCCCAGGTGGCCGACCGGCTGCGCAGCCTCGGCCTCGACCCGGTGGAGGCGGTCCCGGTCCGGGTCGGCCGCGCCGGGGGCCCGGAGGCCGCCGCCCGGGACGCCCGCTACGCCGCCCTGGACGCGGCCGCCGACCGCCACGGCGCGATCGCGGTGCTGCTCGGCCACACCCGGGACGACCAGGCCGAGACCGTGCTGCTGGGCCTGGCCCGCGGCTCCGGCTCCCGCTCGCTGGCCGGGATGCCCGCCCAGAAGGGCCGCTACCGCCGCCCGCTGCTGGAGCTGGACCGGGCGGCCACCCGGCAGGCCTGCGCCGCCCAGTCGATCCCGGTCTGGGACGACCCGCACAACTGTGATCCCGCCTACACCCGCTCCCGGGTCCGCCACGAGGTGCTGCCGGTCCTGGAGAAGCACCTGGGCGGCGGGGTGGTCGAGGCGCTGGCCCGCACCGCCCGGCTGTTCCGCGACGACGCCGACGCCCTCGACCAGTGGGCCGCACTGGCCGAACGCGACCTCCGTACGGGCGACGGCGCCCTGGACGCCGTGAAGCTGGCCGAACTGCCGCCCGCGGTGCGCCGCCGGGTGCTGCGCCGGGCCGCGCTGCGGGCGGGCTGTCCGGCCGGGGACCTGTTCGCCCGGCACCTGGAGACGATCGACCTGCTGGTCACCGGATGGCGCGGACAGGGCCCGCTGCACCTACCCGGGGGCGTCGAGGCCACCCGCAGGTGTGGCACGCTGGTCTTTCGGCGGCAGGGCGACTGACGGGCGAGGCATGCCCAGGGGGAGCCGACCGCCGGCCACACAGACCCCGAACGTTTGAGGACGTATCCCCGGTGGACCAGAACGACATGGGCGCTGACCTCGCGAAGGTGCTCATCAGCAAGGACGAGATCGACGCCAAGCTCCTGGAGCTGGCCGAGCGAATCGACCGGGACTACGCAGGCAAGGACCTGCTGATCGTCGGCGTCCTCAAGGGGGCTGTGATGGTCATGGCCGACCTGGCCCGGACCCTGCACTCGCAGGTCACCATGGACTGGATGGCCGTCTCCTCGTACGGGATGGGCACCAAGTCCTCCGGTGTGGTGCGGATCCTGAAGGACCTGGACACCGACATCGCCGGCCGTGACGTCCTGATCGTCGAGGACATCATCGACTCCGGTCTGACGCTGTCCTGGCTGCTCGGCAACCTGGGCTCGCGCGGTCCGGCCTCGCTGGAGGTCTGCGCGCTGCTCCGCAAGCCGGACGCCGCCAAGGTCGAGATCGACGTCAAGTACGTCGGCTTCGACATCCCCAACGAGTTCGTGGTCGGCTACGGCCTGGACTACGCGGAGAAGCTGCGCAACCTCCCCTTCATCGGGACCCTCGCCCCGCACGTCTACGGCGGCTGACGGCCCCGTTCGGGTTACGGGCGGGAACAGTAGGCCGTTCCCGCCCGTTGGACCCCCGGGGACAAAGAACCACAGCCGTCTCGCCGTGCTCCCGCCATGGGTGGGTCCGACTGCGGTACGGTCCAATAAACCGCTCTTCACATGAGCACCAATCGGATTGCGCCGCGGCCCAACAGCCCCCCGGCGCCGTTGAGTGGCAGGAGGGACGGGGCGGCAACGCCCCGCATGGATGGACGTCAAGCGATACTTCCGTGCGCCGATCATGTGGATCGTGCTGGCCGTCCTCGCCGTCATCGTGCTGATGCAGGTCGTTTCGGACTCCAACGGCTACAAGACGGTGGACACCGGTCAGGTCGTCGCGGCGATCGACGCGCACAACGTCAAGTCGGCGCAGATCACCACCGGTGACTCGAACACGATCAAGATCCAGCTCAAGGACGGCGCCACGCTGCCCAGTGCCGGAACGGGCAAGACCCCGTCCGGTACCAAGTTCCAGGCCTCTTACATCGGCGACCAGGGTGTCGCCATCGCCGACAAGCTCCAGGCCCAGGTCAACGACAAGGACTCGAGCACGCTCGCCGAGGGCTACACGATCAGCCCGGAGAAGCAGAGCACCTTCGTCAGCCTGCTGCTGTCGATGCTCCCGATCGTGATCATCGTCCTGGTCTTCCTGTTCCTGATGAACCAGATGCAGGGCGGCGGCTCCAGGGTCATGCAGTTCGGCAAGTCCAAGGCCAAGCTGCTCACCAAGGACACCCCGAAGACCACCTTCGCCGACGTCGCCGGCGCGGACGAGGCGGTCGAGGAGCTCCACGAGATCAAGGAGTTCCTCCAGGAGCCGGCCAAGTTCCAGGCCGTCGGCGCCAAGATCCCCAAGGGCGTGCTGCTCTACGGCCCGCCCGGCACCGGCAAGACCCTGCTGGCCCGCGCCGTCGCGGGCGAGGCCGGGGTGCCCTTCTACTCCATCTCCGGCTCGGACTTCGTCGAGATGTTCGTCGGTGTCGGCGCCAGCCGCGTCCGCGACCTCTTCGAGCAGGCCAAGGCGAACGCCCCGGCGATCGTCTTCGTCGACGAGATCGACGCCGTCGGCCGGCACCGCGGTGCGGGCCTCGGCGGCGGCCACGACGAGCGCGAGCAGACCCTCAACCAGCTGCTGGTCGAGATGGACGGCTTCGACGTCAAGGGCGGCGTGATCCTGATCGCCGCGACCAACCGCCCCGACATCCTGGACCCGGCGCTGCTGCGCCCGGGCCGCTTCGACCGCCAGATCGCGGTCGAGCGCCCCGACCTCCAGGGCCGGCTGGACATCCTCAAGGTGCACCAGAAGGGCAAGCCGATCGCGCCCGACGTCGACCTGTCGGCCGTCGCCAAGCGCACCCCCGGCTTCACCGGTGCCGACCTGTCGAACGTCCTCAACGAGGCGGCGCTGCTGACCGCCCGCTCGGACAAGAAGCTGATCGACAACGGCATCCTGGACGAGGCGATCGACCGCGTCGTGGCCGGTCCGCAGAAGCGCACGCGGATCATGTCCGACCGGGAGAAGAAGATCACCGCGTACCACGAGGGCGGCCACGCCCTGGTCGCGGCGGCCTGCCAGTACAGCGACCCGGTGCACAAGATCACCATCCTGTCCCGCGGCCGGGCCCTCGGCTACACCATGGTGCTGCCGGACGAGGACAAGTACTCCACCACCCGCAACGAGATGCTCGACCAGCTCGCCTACATGATGGGCGGGCGCGCGGCGGAGGAGCTGGTCTTCCACGACCCGACCACCGGTGCCTCGAACGACATCGAGAAGGCCACCGCGACGGCCCGGGCCATGGTCACCCAGTACGGCATGACCGAGCGCCTCGGCGCGATCAAGTTCGGCTCGGACAACTCGGAGCCGTTCCTCGGCCGCGAGATGGGCCACCAGCGCGACTACTCGGAAGAGGTCGCCGGGCTGGTCGACGAAGAGGTCAAGAAGCTCATCGACACGGCGCACAACGAGGCCTGGGAGATCCTGGTCGAGAACCGCGACGTGCTCGACAACCTGGTCCTGGAGCTCCTGGAGAAGGAGACCCTGAACAAGGAGCAGATCGCCGAGGTCTTCGCCCCGATCGTCAAGCGCCCGACCCGGCCGGCCTGGACGGGCTCCGCCCGCCGCACGCCGTCCACCCGGCCTCCGGTGCAGTCCCCGAAGGAGCTGGCGCTCACCAACGGCGCCGCCTCCGGCGAGGCCGCTCCGGTGGACGTCGTGAAGCTCCCGCCGCTGCCGGCCACCGAGCCGCCGACCGAGGGCTGACCCCCGCTCCGTAGGGAATGGATGCCGCGTCACCAGGGTTTGTACCCTGGAGGCGCGGCATCCGTGCTGTTCAGCCAGAGTCTTCCGATACATAAGCGAGGCCCGCATGATCGACCCGGTGACCTTCGACGGTCCGCCCGCCGTCGGTACCTTCGACCAGAAGCGGGCCGAGAACGCCATCCGCGAGCTGCTCCTCGCCGTCGGGGAGGACCCGGACCGCGAGGGCCTGCTGGAGACCCCGGCCCGGGTGGCGCGCGCCTACAAGGAGATATTCGCGGGCCTGTGGCAGGAGCCCGAGGACGTCCTCACCACCACCTTCGACCTCGGCCACGACGAGATGGTGCTGGTCAAGGACATCGAGCTGACCTCGGTCTGCGAGCACCACCTGGTGCCGTTCCGCGGCGTGGCCCACGTCGGGTACATCCCGTCCACCAGCGGCAAGATCACCGGGCTGTCCAAGCTCGCCCGGCTGGTCGACGTCTACGCCCGCCGGCCGCAGGTGCAGGAGCGGCTGACCAGCCAGGTCGCCGACGCGCTGATGCGGATCCTGGAGCCGCGCGGGGCGATCGTCGTGGTCGAGTGCGAGCACATGTGCATGTCGATGCGCGGCATCCGCAAGCCCGGCGCCAAGACCATCACCTCCTGCGTGCGCGGCCAGCTGCGCGACCCGGCCACCCGGGCCGAGGCGATGAGCCTCATCATCGGCCGGTAGGGCGCCGGCCGGGCCGACGGTTCAGGAACCGGGCACCTCGTGCTCCGCGTGCGGCGGAGCCGGGGTGCCCAGCGCGTTGCGGTGCTCGGGCATCCGCAGCGTGACCATCCGGCGCCAGCCGTAGGCGCGGTCGTACAGGTGGAGCGCGCGCACCCCGAGGGTGATCAGGGCGAGCTGCCAGCGCGGCCAGCGCAGGATCCGGGCCATCCGGGCGGTGACGGCGAGGCCGACGTCCCGGTAGGTGCGGACCTCGCCCCGGGCACTGGTCTCCAGGGCGTGCCGGACGTACGGGCCGTGGCCCTCGGAGATCAGCCGCAGCAGCTCCTCGTGGCAGTAGGCGAGGTGGTCGTCCTCGTCGGCGGAGATCACCCGCATCGCCCGGCCGAGGGCCGGGTTGTCCGCGTACGCCCTGACCAGCTGCCGCATCTGCTCGGCGGCGCGCTGCTCGGTGACCCGGCTGTGCGCGAGGTAGGTGATGAGCTCGCGGTCGGTCAGCGGGACGTCGCTGTTCAGCCGTTCGTGCGAGAGGCCGATGCCCTGGCGCTCCAGCAGCATGCAGTAGTCGGTCTCGTCGGGCACGGGCACCTTGGGCAGGCCGCGCCGGTTCAGCAGCTGGGCGAAGATCCGGCCGTGCTTGCGCTCGTCGGCACCGTGCCGGGCGACCTTCGGGGCGAGGACCGGGTCCCGGGTGAGGGCGGCGATCCGCTCGTTCTCCCAGCCGCCCTGGTCCTCGCCGCCGGCCGCGATGCTGCAGAACAGCTGGTACGCCTGGTCGTTGCGGTAGATCTCGTCGAAGAGCGAGCGGGTGCTCAGCACAGTGCCTCCTGCGCGGGTCCGGGGGCGCCCGGCGGGGGCCGACGGGCGGTCGCGATACGTTCCCCCGGGCCGCCGGCCGGGCGGGCCGACCGGCGGGTAGTCACCCACGTGCGCTAGCCGAGGTGCGAGCCCAGCCATTCGAGGGTGGCCGGCAGCTCCCTGGTCCAGCTGTCGAAGTTGTGCCCGCCGTCGTCCAGGTAGAGCGAGTCGATCTTGAACTGGGGGTTGGCCGCCGCGGTCCTGGTGGCGAGGTCGACGAACTGGACGGTCTGCGGGTAGTCCCCCTCCGCGCGGGTGGAGACCGCCAGCACGTTGAGCGCCGGGACCGGCAGGTTCTGCAGCCGCCAGCCGAGGTCGTGCTGCTGGGCCAGCGCCTTGTCGCCGTTGAAGAGGTCGCCGCCGGTGTAGTTGTCCTGGCGCACGGTGAAGTCGCCGTGCAGGCTCGCCGCGCTGCCGTAGACGTTCGGGAAGCGCATCGCCAGGCGCAGCGCGCAGCTGCCGCCGGTGGAGTAGCCGAGGGTGCCCCAGGAGCCGGCCGTGCGGCCGACCCGGTAGGCGCTGAGGATGGCCTCGGGGACGTCCTTGACGAACCAGGTCTCGGTGCGCGGCCCGCCGGGGACGTCCACGCACTCGGTGTCCCGGGACGGGACGACCGCCGGGCGGGCCATCACCAGGACGGTCGGCGGCATCTTGCCGGAGCGCTGCAGCTCGATCGCGGTCTGGGCGAGGGGTAGCTCGTGCAGCAGGTTCAGGGTGGTGCCCGGGTAGCCGGCGATGGCCAGCAGGACGGGGAAGCGGACCAGGGTGAGCTTCGGGTCGAAGTACGCGGGCGGCAGGTAGACGAACATCTGGTCGGAGAAGCCCGTCTCCTTGCCGCTCACCCGGACCGACTCGATCCTGCCGACCTCCTCGGGCGGGCCCTTCGGCAGGTTGGTGATGGTCTCCAGGCCGCCCTCGGTGGTGGGCTGGACCAGCGCGTCGGGGACCGGGGTGCCGCCCCTGTGGTTCTCGTTGCCGGCCAGCGCGAGCTTGGCGCCGCCGGGGCTGAGCAGGTCGTCCCAGGAGGTGTAGAACCCGAAGGAGTTGTTCACCGACAGCGCGAGCACGGCCAGGACCGAGGCTTGAACGACCGTCAGTAACCCGATCCGGCCGAGCACCGGCAGCGGACGTTGCGGCGCCAGCCGCGGCCAGAGCCACAGGGTCGTGACGACCGCCGCGGCGCCGAGTGCGAGAAGCGAGTTCACCAGCGCGTCGCTGGTCAGTTCCATGCCGTCGGCCTTCCGGTGGGACACTGTCGGTGCAGGCTTCATCGTCTGGCGGTCCGTCAGGCCGGGCCACCGTGGCTAGGCTGTCCGGATGCCCGGGCGGGCTGGTAGGGCGGGGAGAGCCGGAGGCAACCGGCGCCCTAGAATGCGGCGTCCACCGTACGTAACGCGTCCCGGAGGGTCCCGTCGCGCCACGCTGCGGCGGGCCCCCGGCTCCCACCGCCGGCTCAACCCGCAGCGCGACCACGGCCCCGGTTTACCGACCGTTTCCGGGTCCTTGGTATGCGCATTGCCTGATGAAGGAATAGGCATGAAGGTCCATCACGCGTCCTCCCCCGGAGTGACCGGACACCGCACCGCAGCCTCTACGCTGAGCTTCCATGAGCGTTCCCGTGTCCGTTGAGCCGAGCCCCGAGCAGCCGCCGCGCCGTCGCCGCGGCCTGCAGACGCTGCGCAACCAGGCGTCCGCCGTCCCGAGGGCCTGGCTCCCCGGAGCGGTCGGCTACGCCTGTCTGCTGATCGGGCTCGTGGACATCGCCAGCGCGGTGTTCCCCAGGCTCCGGCACACGAAGGTGCACACCTTCGCGGGGCAGCTGCCGGGCGGCACCACCAGCCTGGCGGCGGTCGGCGCGCTGATGGTCGGCATCCTGCTGGTGCCGCTGGCGCACGCGCTGCGCCGGCGCAAGCGGCGGGCCTGGCGGGCGGTCTGCGTGCTGCTGCCGGTCAGCGCCGGACTGCACATCGTGCGCTGGCACCAGATCGGCCCGGCGGTCGTCTCGCTGGTGGTCCTCGCCGTGATGCTGGTCCACCAGCGCGAGTTCTACGCCAAGGCCGACCCGCGCACCCGCTGGCGGGCGGTGGTCAACCTGGTCGTCATGGGCGTCCTCAGCGTGCTGCTCGGCCTGCTGATCGTGAGCACCCGGACCAAGTACGAGATCGGCCACCCGGGCCTGACCGAGCGCCTGCAGCACGTCGGGTACGGACTGTTCGGCTTCGAGGGCCCGATCCGGTACAACAACGTCCGGATGTCCGACCTGGTCGCCTACCTGCTCGGCGGGCTCGGCCTGCTGACCGCCTTCACCACCGCGTACCTGGCGCTGCGCCCGGGCAAGCCGAAGCCCGAGCTGACGGCGGAGGACGAGGAGAAGGTCCGCGAGCTGCTCAAGCGGCACGGCGAGCGCGACTCGCTCGGCTACTTCGCGCTGCGCCGCGACAAGAGCGTGCTGTTCTCGCCCACCGGCAAGGCCGCGATCTCCTACCGGGTGGTCTCCGGCGTGATGCTGGCCTCCGGCGACCCGGTCGGCGACGTCGAGGCCTGGCCGGGTGCGATCAAGGTGTTCATGGCCGAGGCCCGCGAGCACGCCTGGGTGCCGGCCGTGATGGGGTGCAGCGAGGTCGGCGGCGAGGTCTGGACCCGTGAGGCGGGCCTGGACGCGCTGGAGCTGGGCGACGAGGCGATCGTGGACACCGCGTCCTTCTCGCTCTCCGGCCGGGCCATGCGCAACGTGCGCCAGATGGTCAAGCGGATCGAGCGCAACGGCTACTCCTGCCAGGTGCGCCGGGTCTCCGAGCTCACCGTGGAGGAGAAGTACCGGATCGCCGACGCCGCCGCCCGCTGGCGCGGCACCGACACCGAGCGCGGCTTCTCGATGGCCCTCGGCCGCTTCGGCGACCCGCTGGACGACGACTGCGTGGTGGTCACCGCCCACAAGGCCCCGGAGGAGGGCGAGGAGGGCGACGACCTGAAGGCCGTGCTGCACTTCGTGCCCTGGGGGCCGGACGGCATCTCGCTGGAGCTGATGCGCCGCGACCGCGCCGCCGACCCGGGACTGAACGAGCTGCTGATCGTCGCCGCGCTGCAGGCGGTGCCCGCGATGGGCGTGCGCCGGGTGTCGCTCAACTTCGCGATGTTCCGCTCGGCGCTGGCCCGCGGCGAGCGGATCGGCGCCGGCCCGGTGCTGCGCGCCTGGCGGGGGCTGCTGGTGTTCCTGTCGCGCTGGTTCCAGATCGAGTCGCTGTACAAGTTCAACGCCAAGTTCCAGCCCGAGTGGGAGCCGCGCTTCCTGGTCTTCCCGAGCACCCGGGACCTGCCGCGGATCGGCTTCGCCGCGATGCAGGCGGAGGCCTTCATCACGCTCGGGATGCCGCGTTTCGGCCGCCGGCGCCAGCGCGAGGGGCTGATGCCGGTCCCGTCGACCCGTGAGGTCACCGAGGCCGCCTGAGGCCCGTCGCGGGCCTTCGGGGCCGCGACGGCACGGAACGGGGCCCCCGCCGAGAATCCTCGGCGGGGGCCCCGTTCGATAATGGGAAGCATGAACGATTCGCCCTCCTTCTCCCTGCCGGCCGGTCTGCCGCGACTGGAGCGCTGCGCCGTGATGGGCGTGGTCAACGTCACGCCCGACTCCTTCTCGGACGGCGGGATGTGGCACGACCCCGCCAAGGCGATCGCGCACGGCCTCGCGCTGCGGGCCCGCGGTGCCGACCTGGTGGACGTCGGCGGCGAGTCCACCCGGCCGGGCTCGCAGCGGGTCCCCGAGGAGGAGGAGCTGCGCCGGGTGATCCCGGTGGTGCGCGAGCTCGCCGACGCCGGGGTGGTGGTCTCGGTGGACACCATGCGCGCCTCGGTCGCCGAGCGGGCCGTCGAGGCCGGCGCCGCGATCGTCAACGACGTCTCCGGGGGGCTCGCCGACCCGGCGATGGCCCGGGTGGTCGCCGAGACCGGCGCGCCCTTCGTGGTGATGCACTGGCGCGGGCAGTCCGCCGACATGGACCGGATGGCCGTCTACGACGACGTCGTGCGGGACGTGGTCGCCGAGCTGACCGACCGGGTGGACGCGCTGCTGGCGGCCGGGGTCAAGGAGGACCAGCTGATCCTCGACCCGGGGCTCGGCTTCGCCAAGACCTCCGAGCACAACTGGGCGCTGCTCGGCCGGCTGGACGCGCTCACCGCGCTCGGCCGTCCCGTGCTCGTGGCGGCTTCGCGCAAGCGGTTCCTGGGTACGCTGCTCGCCGACCCGGCAACCGGGGAACTGCGCCCGGCCCGGGAGCGCGACGACGCGACGGCCGCGGTGTCGGTGCTGTCCGCACGGGCGGGAGCCTGGGCGGTGCGGGTGCACGACGTGTCCGGCACGGCGGATGCCGTCCGGGTGGTCGCGGCCTGGCAGCACGCGGCGCGGTTGGGGTGAGGGAGGGTCTGTGACAGGTGACGGCAGGTTGAGCGGCGGTACGGCCGGGCGGGCCCGCGAGGCGGACCTGGAGGCCGTTCTGGCGGCGAACCAGGGGCTCTACGAGGCGCTGGAACGGGGGGACCTGGAAGCGGTCGAGGATGCCTGGCTGGGCGCCGCGGACGCCGACGACAAGGGTGGCGTGGTGTGCGTGCACCCGGGCTGGCCGGTGCTCCGCGGCCGGGCCCAGGTGACCCGTTCGTACATGCTGATCATGATGAACACGGAGTACATCCAGTTCTTCCTGACCGATGTCGAGGCCGAGGTGCACGGTGATGTGGCCCTTGTCACGTGCACCGAGAACATCCTGTCCGGCGGAGAGTCGGAGGAGGAGGGGGAACTCGGGCCGCTGGTCGGCGGAAAGGTCGTGTCGACGAATCTGTTCCGTCGTACCCCGGCCGGGTGGAAGCTCTGGTCGCATCACGGTTCACCCGTTCTGACCAGCGGGGACGACGACGAGGAGAGCTGATTCCGGCACTTGCGGAAATGCGGTGCCGGGAAGTCGCCGGGAATTTCCGAGTGGTCACCGAACGTTCACGTCAATCGCCATATCGGTGCGCGTGGCGTCGGTTCGTGCCGGGTAGGACGGTCAGGCGTTGTCCGTGCTCGCGGGTAGATTCGAAACGGAGTGGCGGGCGTGCCGCCCGCCTTCGCCCTGCCCGTCCATGCCTTTCTCCGGGCGGGGCCCGTCCGACTGGGAGCAGTGATTCGTTTGCTGGACCGCGTCACCCTGCGGGGGCTGCGAGCCCGGGGCCACCACGGCGTCTTCGAGCGCGAGCGCGTCGAGGGTCAGACCTTCGTGGTCGACCTCGTGCTCCACCTGGACACCCGCCCCGCCGCGGCCGGAGACGACCTCACCCGCACCGCGCACTACGGGCTGGTGGCGGAGGAGGTCACCGCGATCATCGCCGGGGAGCCGGTCGACCTGATCGAGACGCTGGCCCAGCGGATCGCCGACCAGTGCCTCAAGCACGAAGCGGTCGAGGAGGTCGAGGTCACCGTGCACAAGCCGGACGCCCCGATCACCGTGCCGTTCGACGACGTGACCGTGACCATCCACCGGGGCCGCGCATGACCCCCACCGCGCGCCCGGTATCCGATGTAGAGGACGTTTTCCGATGAGCGAGCGAAGCGAGCGGATGATCAAGAGGTGCGCATGGGTGAGTGCCCCTGCTGAGCGAAGCGAGGCGGGCGCATGAGCACCAGTGACCCGACCGCCACGCCGAACGCGTTCGACCTGGAGAGCCGGGTGGACTCCGCCGACACCACGCTGCACAGCCAGCGCTGCGCGGTGATCGCGCTCGGCAGCAACCTGGGCAACCGGCTGGACACCCTCCAGGGGGCCGTCGACGCGCTCGCCGACACCCCGGGGCTGAAGATCAAGGCCGTCTCCGCGGTGTACGAGACCGAGGCCGTCGGCGGGCCCGAGGAGCAGCCGAACTACTACAACGCGGTCGTGGTGCTGCGCACCTCGCTGCCCCCGCGGGACCTGCTGGAGCGCGGCAACGCCATCGAGGACGCCTTCGGGCGGGTGCGGACCGTCCACTGGGGCCCGCGCACCCTGGACGTCGACATCCTGGCCTACGAGGGCGTGCTGAGCGACGACCCGCAGCTGCTGCTGCCGCACCCGCGCTCGCACGAGCGGGCCTTCGTGCTCGCCCCCTGGCTGGACGCCCAGCCGGAGGCCGAGGTGCCCGGGCACGGGCGGGTGGACGCGCTGCTGACCGCGCTGGGCGGTCCGGACGCGCAGGGCGTGAAGCGCCGCGAGGACATCGGGCTGACGCTGCCCGAGTAGGTCCGGAGGCCGGTGACCGGGGCCGTTGCCCGGGGAACTCGGCCGGGGGCCCGGCCGTACGAGTAGGTGTCCGCCGCTCACGCGGGTGCCCGCCCGGCCGGGCCCGGTACGGTGGCCTGGCGTCGCCGCGCCACCGGGCGGGCGGCCGGTTCGGGTACCCGGGAAGGACCTCCTCCGAGTGAAGCTGCTTCGCCTCCGCCTCCTGATCGGCATCACCGCCGCCACGACGGCGCTGTCCTGGGCCGGCTCCAAGCTGTGGGCCTCCGTGGACACGCTGCCGGCGGTGCCGGCCGCGGCGCCGGTGGTGCTGGCGGCGGTCGCGGTGGTCCTGCTGGCGACCGCGCTGTCGCTGCGGGCCCGGCTGAAGGCGGTGCGCGAGCGGCAGCCCGGGGCGAAGGGGGTCGACCCGCTGCTGGCGGCCCGGGCGGTGGTGCTGGGGCAGGCCAGCGCGCTGGTCTCCTCGGTGGTCACCGGGATCTACGCGGGGGCCGGGATCTACCTGCTGGGCGAGCTGGACGTGTCGGCCCGCAAGGACCAGGCCGTGACGGCCGGGCTCGCGGTGCTGGCGGGGGCCGCGGTGATCGCGGCGGCGCTCTGGATCCAGCACGTGTGCAAGCTGCCGGAGAACCACGACGACCCGGGCGGTCCGGCGGCGTCGCACCGCTGAGACGCGGCCGGGGCAGCGCCGGGGCGCCGCCCGGGCGTCACGGGGGCCTCGACGGCCCCGCCGGCACCGTCCGCCTGGTCGGCACCGCTGAGCAGGGCTTTCTTCGTGATCTTGCGTGAGAATCCGGGCACGTGCGGTAAAAACCGCACCCTGTCAAGGGCGGAAGGGGACCCTGGGCTGACAGGCCCCCAATTCGCACGCTAGTTTCTTGGACATGTCTCGCGGACGCCACCGTCATTCCTCCGTCCTCGGCCGGGTCTTTCCCCCCACCGCCGCCGGCGTGCTGCTGGTCGCCGCACTGGCCGCTCTGCTTTTCAGTCAGGACACCGTCCTGGTGCGCTCGGTGGGCGTCGCGGCGGTGATCGCGACGCTCGGCTTCGCGCTGCTGCTGCGCCAGCGGGACAAGGCGGCCCGGGCGGCCGCCGAGACGTCCGCGGCCCAGCGGCTGCGCGCCGAGGAGCGGTTCGAGGAGCAGCTGGCCGAGGCCGAGTACGCGGCGGAGGTCGCCGAGGAGCGGGCCACCCGGTTCGGGCGGCGGCTGACGGCGGAGAAGTCGCGGCTGGCGAAGGCCGAGACCGAGATCGCCCGGCTGCTGCGCGAGCGGGCCGTGGCGGTGGCCGAGCAGGCGCTCAAGGAGGCCGAGGCGGCCCAGCAGGCGCTCGCCGCGAGCCGTCCGAAGCATCCGGCCAGCCCGGCCGCCTACGTGCGGGCGGCGTCCGTGCTGCGGCTGCTGGAGCGCCGCGCGGCGGAGCAGGAGGCCCGGCGGGCGCGTACGGCGGGCGCGGAGGTGGCCCTGCGGAAGCCCGCGAAGGAGTCGCCGGTCGCCCCGGCCGCGTCGGTGGCCGTGCCGGCCCCGGTGGCGCCCTCGGTGCCGACCCCGGGGCGGGCTCCGGCGGCCCCGGCGCCGGTGCGGCCCGAGCCGGTGCGTCCGGCGCTGACCGCGACGGTCGGTCAGCTCGGCGGCGCGTCGGCCGGGCCGGCCGCGGCGCCCGCGCCGGTGGAGCGGCAGCGGCCGCGCCCGGCGCAGTCCGGTCCGGCCCGCGGGCAGGGCTTCAGCTTCTTCGGCCGCGGTGCGGCTGCCCCGGCGCGCCCGGCGGCCCCGGCACCGGCGGTGGGCAGCGTCGCCGAACTGGGGGAGCGCGCCGACCTGGCGGACGTGGTGGGCGACGAGGCGGTGGCCGAGAAGGCCGTGGCCGAGGCCCGGGCGGCGGAGTCGGCCGAGCGGCCGGAGCAGGGCGGGCCGACCGTGGTGGACCTGACGCCGGAGGACGAGACCGAGCTGATCCAGCTGCCGGAGCTGCGCGCCTCGCGCTGAGGCCCGCCGGGCCCCGGAAACGGAGAAACCGCGGCGCGGGGAGTCGGACGGACCGACTTCCCGCGCCGCGGCGTTGTCCGCGGGTGCGTCAGAGCTGGACGCCGAAGTCCTGGGCGATGCCGGCCAGGCCGGAGGCGTAGCCCTGGCCGACGGCGCGGAACTTCCACTCCCCGTTGTTGCGGTAGAGCTCGCCGAAGATCATCGCGGTCTCGGTGGCGGCGTCCTCGGAGAGGTCGTAGCGGGCGATCTCGGCGCCGCCGGCCGCGTTCACCACGCGGATGTAGGCGTTGCGGACCTGGCCGAAGTTCTGGCCGCGGGCGGTGCCGTCGTAGATGGTGACCGGGAAGGTGATCTTGGCGGCCTCGACCGGCAGGCCGGCCAGGTTGATGTTGATCGACTCGTCGTCGCCCGCGCCCTCGCCGGTGCGGTTGTCACCGGTGTGCACGACGGTGTTGTCCGGCGTGCTGGTGTTGTTGAAGAAGACGAAGTGGCCGTTGGACAGCACCTTGCCGTCCGCGTTCAGGACGATCGCGCTGGCGTCGAGGTCGAACTCGGCGCCGGTCGTGGTGCGGACGTCCCAACCCAGGCCGACGGTGACCGCGGACAGGCCGGGGGCCTCCTTGGTCAGCGAGACGTTGCCACCCTTGGAGAGGCTCACTGGCATGACGATTGCAGTCCCTTCGTTCGCTTCGTTCGCTATTTCCCGGGACAACGCAATACCGCGGTGGCTTGGTTCCGCAGGGGCCGTGAATTCTTCGTGGGCGCCCAACGGAGGGCAAAGACCGGGCAAAGGACGTGTCAGATGCGCCGGAACCGGCCCTGCAGCGTCCAGATGTTCGGGTTGTCGGCCAGGTCGGGGTGCATGTCGAAGAGGTCGGCCAGGGTGTCCTGGAGGAAGTCCCGGGCCTCGCGCCGCAGCTCGCCGTGGCGGACCACCACCGGCGGCTCGTCCGGCAGCCAGGTGGCGGTGACCTCGACCCAGTTGAAGCGGCGGGCGAAGCGCAGCAGCTCGGTGTTCTGGGTGAAGTCGAGGTCGGCGGTCTGCACCCGGGCGGCCCGGACGCCGTCCGGGTCGCGGTCCAGGAGTTCGGCGACGTCGCACAGCGCCCACGCGAAGTCGAGCACGGGCACCCAGCCCCAGGCGGTGGACAGTTCCGAGCCCTCGCCGTCCAGGTAGACGTCGCCGCAGAACAGGTCGTACCGCAGGGCGTGCACGGACGCGGTGCGGTAGTCCGTCTGCGGGGGGTCGGGGAAGCGGTTGGAGAGGGAGTAGCCGAGCTCGATCACGTACGCCATTGTCGGGGCTCGGGGCGCCCGGGGGTAACCGGGTGCGGAAGCGGGGGGCGTACCGATATCCGGGTGACCGGACGGGCCGGGCGCGGGATGATGGGCGCATGTCCGAGCCCATCCGCGTACGGGGGTCGGTGGTCGTCCCCGACGCCGAGCTCGTCTGGCGCTTCTCGCGTTCCTCCGGCCCCGGCGGCCAGCACGTCAACACCTCCGACTCCAAGGCCGAGTTGCGCTTCGACCTGGCCTCGACCAGGGCGCTGCCCGAGGTGTGGCGCGAGCGCGCGCTGGAGCGGCTGGCCGGCCGGCTGGTGGACGGCCGGGTGCTGGTGGTCCAGGCCTCGGAGTTCCGCTCGCAGTGGCGCAACCGGGAGGCGGCCGCGGCCCGGCTGTCGGCGCTGCTGACCGAGGCGTGCGCGCCGCCGCCGAAGGCCCGGCGGGCGACCAGGCCGAGCCGGGGGATGGTCCAGCGGCGGCTGGAGAACAAGAAGCACCGCTCCGAGCTGAAGCAGGGCCGCCGGGCGCCGCGGGGCGGCGAGTAGCCGGCGCGGCCTCAGCCGAGGGTGCGGTAGCCGCCGCGGAAGTAGAGCAGCGGGCGGCCGCCGGGGTCGGGCACCGTGGCCTCCAAGACGCGGCCGAGCAGCAGGGTGTGGTCGCCGGCGGGTATCCGCTGCTCGGTGCGGCACTCGACGGTGGCCAGCGCGCCGTCGACCAGCGGGGCGCCGGTGCGCGGGCCGCGGTGGTGCGGGGTGTCCGCGAACAGCAGCCGGTCGCTGAGCCGGCCCTTCATGGCGAACCGGGAGCCGAGCGTCTTCTGTCCCTCGGTCAGCACCGAGACCGCCCAGGTGTCCACCCGGGAGAGCACCTCGTCCATCCGGGAGTCCTCGCGGACCGAGATCAGCACCAGCGGCGGCTCCAGCGACACCGAGAGGAAGGACGTGGCGGTCATGCCGACGTCCTCGCCGTCCTCCGGGTCGTGGACGGTCACCAGGCTCACGCCGGCGGCGAGCTGGGAGAGGGCAGCCCGGAACTCGTCGGGCGTGGCGTGGGGGGCAGCTTCGGGCTGCGGCGACGGGTACACGTACCGCACGGTAGTCGTCACCCGGGAGGAACGGCATCGGGCCTTGGTCGTAGGACCGGCGGTCCGGCCGAAGGGTTACGCCCGGTGGCCGAACTCACCCTCAGGAGTGAAGCGACCGGACTGGCGGGTGCAGTCGGCTTCAGTCGGCGGCCAATGCGGTCGACCACCAGAAAAGTTCCGATGGCGCTGTATGTCCCACTACGGGACAGATGAACTGATTAAGGGCGCATTAGTCTCGTGTGATTTAAGTCACAAGTGATGGCCTATTGCTGACCGAGCGTGCCGAGCGCTGTGCTCCCTGTGATTCAGTTCTTCTGGCAATCGGACGATAACCAATCAAGAACTATCCGAAGCAGCCGGGGAGCCCCCGCATGGAAGCCGAGTCGGAGCCGTACGTCCGTCTCGCGACCCTCCGCACCTTGCACCGGGTCGTGGCGGACCTCAACGCTGCCCGCAGCCTCGCTGGCACGCTCCAGGCCGTGGTCGAGGGCGCGGTGCACGGGCTCGGCTTCGACGCCGCCGCGGTCAGCCTCGTCCGGCCCGACGGCGACCTCGTGGTGGCGGCCGTCTGGGAGCTGGAGGAGAGCCCGATGGGCGGCCCCTCCGTCCTGCTCGGCCAGGTCGGCTCCCGGGAGTCCTGGGACCGGCTGCTCGGCGTCAGCGACCACTGGGGCACCCTGCGCTTCCTGCCGTACGACCGTGGCTGGGCCGTCGCCAGCGACATCCCGCGCTGGATCGGGGACGGCCCGCTGCCGGTGTACGCCAACGACTGGCACCCCGCCGACGGGCTGCTCGCCCCGATGTACAGCGCCGGCGGCGACCTCCTCGGCGTCCTCTCGGTGGACCGCCCGCGCAGCGGCAAGCGGCCCGGCGCCTGGACCCGCGAGGCGCTGGAGATGTTCTCCCTGCAGGCCTCCATCGCGATCGGCAACGCCCGGCTGCGGGCCGAGATGCAGCGCGCGCTGGCCCGCCTGGAGAAGGAGCAGCAGGCGCTGCGGGCCAGCGAGGAGAGCTTCCGCCAGGCCTTCGAGTACGCGCCCAGCGGGATGGCGATCACCGAGCTGCACGGCGTCGGGCGCGGCCAGCTGACCAGGGTGAACGACGCGCTCTGCCGACTGCTCGGCCGGCCCCGGGCGGTGCTGCGCCAGCAGAGCTTCGCCGACCTCGTGCACCCCGAGGACCGGGCGCTGCTGGAGCGCACCAGCGCCGAGAGCGGCCGCGCGGAGCTGCGGCTGTCCCGGCGGGACGGCGGCTACCAGTGGGTCTGCCTGCGCAACTCGATCGTCGCGGACGCGGCCGAGGGGCCGAGCTTCCTGCTCACCCACGTCGAGGACATCGAGGACCGCAAGCGGCACGAGTTCCAGCTCGCCCACCGGGCCAGCCACGACGCCCTGACCGGGCTGCCGAACGGCGCCGAGCTCAAGGCCCGGCTGGCCCGCCGGCTCTGCGCCCAGCCGCAGCCGGTCGGCGCCACCGGGGGGCAGGTCGAGGTGGCCTACCCGCAGCCGTACGGCTACCCGGCCGACTCCTACAGCGCGCACGCGGCGCACGACGGGCCGGAGGGCGCGGACCGGTACGCCGGGCCGGCGCACGGCTACGGCCTGCCCGAGGGGCTGCCGAGCGGGCTCGGCCCGGGCTTCGGGGAGCACGTGCACGCGGTGGTCCCGGCCGAGTACGGGCCGGGCGGCGAGGCCTGGTCGGCGCCGTTCCGCTCGGGCGCGGCGGCGGTGGACAAGGGGCTCGCGGTGCTCTTCTGCGACCTGGACGGCTTCAAGTCGATCAACGACCGGTTCGGCCACAACGCGGGCGACGCGGTGCTGGTCGAGGTCGCCCGGCGGCTGAGCCAGGCTGTCCGGGACGGCGACACGGTGGCCCGGCTCGGCGGCGACGAGTTCGTGGTGCTGGCGGACGGGATCGGCCGCGAGGAGGCCAAGGACCTCGCCCACCGGCTGCGGGGCGCGATCATCCCGCCGATGCGGATCGACGGACGGGCGATGCGGGTGGGGGTGAGCCTCGGCGTCGGCTGGGCCGGCTGCGGGATGAGCATCGAGGAGGTGCTGCAGACCGCGGACGAGCGGATGTACGACGAGAAGCGGGCCCGGGGCGGGGCGGTGCGCGGGGCGCGCGGCGAGCGCTCGCACCGGCGCGCGGGCTGAGCCGGCGGACGGCCCCCGCGGGCCCGGGCCGGCCCTGGTCGGTCCCGGTTACCCGTGAGTTGTCAAGGGTTCTTTTCCCGCCGTCACATACGGCAGGTAGGGTTCCCGGTACGACAGCGTCCATGATCTGCGCCGCCCGCAGCAGGCGGCGCACCGGATGGGGGAGCAGACCACCGTGACGACCGCCGGCAGCAACGGAGTGCCCGAGGGCCAGGGGGGCGGTGCCCCGCAGGACGACGACCCGTTCGGCTACCTCTACCGCCCGGCCGACGGTTCCACCGGGCAGCCGGCCGAGCCGCAGCAGGGGGTCCCGCGCACGCCGTACAGCCGCCCGATGGAGGTCGGGCGCGCCCAGTACGGCTACCCGCCGCGGGCGCAGCAGCAACAGCAGCAGCAGCCGTACGGCCAGCAGGGCATGCCGCCGCAGTACCCGGGCGGCCAGCCGCAGGCCCCGTACGGCCAGCCCGGCCCGCCGCAGCAGCCCGAGTACGGTGCGGCGCCCACCCAGCAGACCCGCTACGCCGAGCACTCCCGGCCGCAGCCGGGGGAGGAGCCGCGCAGCAGCGGCCGGAGCAAGGGCGCGGTGATCGGCGCGGTGGCCGTGGTCGCGGCGATAGCGATCGGGGCGGGCATAGCCCTCTCCACCGGGGACCCGGACGACAACAAGACCGGCAAGGGCGGCACCGCCACCACCGCCCCGCCGGCCCCCACCACCCCGGGGCCGACCGCCACGACCGCCAGCGGCTCCCCCTCGGCGAGCGCCACCCCGGTCTCCGGACCGACGACCGTGGACGCCGGCCAGCTCCAGGGGCAGAACGCGCCCTCCGGCAACACCGTCAAGGGCGCCAAGTCGGCCGACGGCAGCTACCTGACGCTCCAGCCGGGCGGCTCGGTGACCTGGACCGGCGAGATCGCTACCGCCGGGTCCTACAAGCTGACCGTGCACTACAACTACTCGGGCGCGGAGTTCAAGGGCTCGGCCGCGGTGAACGGCAAGGACTGGCCGAGCGGGGTGACGTACAGGATCTACGGGCCGCAGCCCAAGGACCAGACCTCCGCCTGGTACAGCACCTGGATACTGCCGCAGTTCCAGGCCGGGCCGAACACGGTGACCCTCACGGTGCCCTCCGGCGCGGTCCTGGTCGACCAGATCACCATCGAGCCGGGCGGCTGAGCCCGCCCCTCCTCCGGACACACCACGGCCGCCCGTCCCCGCGTGGGGGAGGGCGGCCGTCGGCGTCGCTCAGGCGGGTTTGACGGTGGAGAACCTCTCGCCGCCGACGATCCACCGGCCGCGGCGCATCACCGCGACCAGGTCGTAGCCCTCCGAGTCGACCACGACCAGGTCGGCGAGCTTGCCGGTCTCCAGCGAGCCGATCGAGTCGCCCAGGCCGAGCAGCCGGGCCGGGGTGGCGGACAGCGACTCGACGGCCTGGTTCAGGCTCAGCCCGTTGACGGTGACCGAGCGCTTGAACGCCACGTCCAGGGTGAGGGTCGAGCCGGCGATCGCACCGCCCTCGACCAGCCGGGCCACGCCGTCCTTGACCTGGACCTGGAGCGGGCCGAGCGGGTAGAGGCCGTCGCCCATGCCGGCCGCGCCCATCGCGTCGGTGATCAGGGCGACCCGGTTCGCGCCGGCGGTGCCGTAGGCGAGGTCCAGGACGGAGGGGTGCAGGTGCACGCCGTCGTTGATCAGCTCGACGGTGACCCGCTCGTCCTCCAGCAGCGCCACGATCGGGCCGGGGGCGCGGTGGGCGATGCCGGGCATGGCGTTGAACAGGTGGGTGGCGACGGTGGCGCCGGCCTCGATCGCCTCCAGGGTGGTGGCGTAGTCGGAGTCGGTGTGGCCGACGGCGGCGATCACCCCGAGGTCGGCGAGCATCCGCACCGAGTCCAGGCCGCCGGGCAGTTCGGGGGCCAGGGTGACCATCCGGGCGTGGCCGCGGGCGGCGTCGACCAGCTTGCGCACCAGCGCCGGGTCGGGGTCGCGCAGCAGGTCGGGCCGGTGGGCGC
>NZ_JBSFJC010000032.1:0-74315 GCF_053597855.1 Kitasatospora sp. NPDC001225 | reverse complement strand
GGCGCGCGGCCGGGCGCCCGGCGGACGGGCCGGCCGAAGGGCGCGGGCGGGAGCCGGGGGCGGGTCCGGAGGGGGCTCCGGCGGTCTCGGGAGCCCGGCCTGGACCGGGGACGGCGGCTGCGGCCGCGCCGGTCGGCGGACGGCGTCTGGGCCCTGGCGGCTGGGTACGGATGCTCTGCTCCACCCGCCCAACGTACGGTCCGATCATCGCCACACTGTGTAATGGACCGTTCAGGTCTTGTCCCGTGTCTCCGGACGGAGTACTGATGTGATCGTCACTCAGGTCGTCACGCAGGTCGGCTGACCTGCCCGATCGAGTCGGCGTACGACGACCACCGGATCCGTTCACGGGTCTCTCCACGGGGGAACAGCATGACCGATTTCACCTTCGAACGGCTCGACCACGTCCAGCTCGACATCCCGGCCGGCGCCGAGGACGAGTGCCGCGCCTTCTGGTCCGGAGTGCTCGGCATGACCGAGCTGGCGAAGCCGCCGGTGCTGGCCGCCCGCGGCGGCTGCTGGTTCCGCGGCGGCGGGGTCGAGGTGCACCTGGGCGTGGCCCCGGACTTCCGCCCGTCCCGCAAGGGGCACCCGGGCATCCTGGTCCGCTCGCTGGACGCCCTCGCCGACCGCCTCGCCGCGCACGGCCACCCGGTGACCTGGGACGACAACCTGCCCGGCCACCGGCGCTTCTACGCCGACGACAAGCTGGGCAACCGGCTGGAGTTCCTGGAGCCCCGGGCGGCGCCGACCGAGGAGTGAGGGCGGGGCGGGGGCTGCCCGTAGACTTGGGGGTCGGCCCGTACGGTGCCGACCCAACTCCTCCAAGCCCACGGGACTGCGCTTCATGTCGCTCACGATCGGAATCGTCGGCCTGCCGAACGTCGGCAAGTCGACCCTGTTCAACGCCCTGACCAAGAACGACGTGCTGGCGGCCAACTACCCGTTCGCCACCATCGAGCCGAACGTCGGCGTGGTGGGCGTCCCGGACGCGCGGCTGGCCAAGCTCGCCGAGATCTTCGGCTCCCAGCGCATCCTCCCGGCCACCGTCGACTTCGTCGACATCGCCGGCATCGTGCGCGGCGCCAGCGAGGGCGAGGGCCTGGGCAACAAGTTCCTCGCCAACATCCGCGAGTCCGACGCGATCTGCCAGGTCGTGCGCGCCTTCACCGACCCGGACGTGGTGCACGTGGACGGCAAGGTGTCGCCCAAGGACGACATCGAGACCATCCACACCGAGCTGATCCTGGCCGACCTCCAGACCATCGAGAAGGTCCTGCCGCGGCTCCAGAAGGAGGCGCGCCTCAAGAAGGACACCGCCCCCGTGCTGGCCGCCGCCGAGGCCGCGCAGGCGATCCTGGAGACCGGCAAGACCCTCTTCGAGGCCGGCTTCGACACCGCCCCGATCCGCGACCTCCACCTGCTGACCGCCAAGCCCTTCCTCTACGTCTTCAACGTGGACGAGGCCGAGCTGGCCGACGAGGACTTCAAGGACGCCCAGCGCGAGCTGGTCGCCCCGGCCGAGGCGATCTTCCTGAACGCCAAGATCGAGTCCGAGCTGATCGAGCTGGACGACGCCGAGGCCCTGGAGCTGCTCCAGTCCATGGGCCAGGAGGAGCCGGGCCTCGCCACCCTCGCCCGGGTCGGCTTCAACACCCTCGGCCTCCAGACCTACCTGACGGCCGGCCCCAAGGAAACCCGCGCCTGGACCATCAAGAAGGGCGCCACCGCCCCCGAGGCCGCCGGAGTCATCCACACCGACTTCCAGAAGGGCTTCATCAAGGCCGAGGTGATCTCCTTCGCCGACCTGGTCGAGACCGGCTCCATCGCCGAGGCCCGCGCCAAGGGCAAGGCCCGCATCGAGGGCAAGGAGTACGTCATGCAGGACGGCGACGTCGTGGAGTTCCGCTTCAACGTCTGACGGGGTAGCGCAACTCCCGTACAAGGGGTCGGACTTCCAGGGGAAGTCCGACCCCTCCGGCATGTGCCCGTCCGGCTCGACGATGCCCCCGAGTGGTACGCTTTTTCGTACCACTTGCGGAAGGGGTTCCCATCATGTCCATCACCGCGAGCGAGGCCCGCCGGGACCTCTTCCCGTTGATCAAGAAGGTCAACGAGGACCACGACGCCATCGAGATCGTCTCCAGGCACGGGAATGCCGTACTCGTCTCGGCCGAGGACTACGCGGCCCTGCGCGAAGGCTCGTACCTGCTGCGCTCACCCGCCAACGCCCGGCGGCTGCTCAAGGCCTACGAGAACGCCCTCGGCGGCGCGGGGCTTTCCGAGCGGGAGCTGATCGACCCGGATGTGGCGGGTCCCGAGAAGGGTGCCTCGTGAGGCTCGTCTTCGAGGAGACCGGCTGGGAGGACTACACCTCCTGGCTCAAGAGCGACCGCAAGATGCTCGTCCGGATCAACAAGCTCATCGAGGACGTCCTGCGTGACCCGTTCACCGGCATCGGCAAGCCCGAACCGCTGAAGTACCACTTGCCCGGGGCCTGGTCGCGGCGGATCGACGACGAGCACCGCCTCGTCTACCTGGTGACGGACCGGGAGATCATCGTTCTGGCCGCCCGCTACCACTACTGATGGCCGGCGTCGAGTTCGAGTCACCGTGCTGATTCTGTGCTGACTTGGGTCGCCGGGATCAGCATCTTCGCAGGTCACAGCCGCATGGTGAGCATTCCGCTGCAACGTCTGACGGCCGGCCGCCGCCGCGTACCCGGACCGCCCGGGCCCCGCGTTCGTACGGGGTCCGGGCGGTGCGGTGTTTCCGGGGTCAGCCGACGGTGACGGTGAGGAGGCCGTCGGGGGCGGCGGTGACGGTGACGGTGGTGAGGGTGTCGGCGTGGGCGTCCGGGTGGTGGGGGAGGGCGCGCGGGCCGACGCCGACGACGCGGACGCCGGCGGCCTTGGCGGCGGCGATGCCGGCGCCGGAGTCCTCGAAGGCGAGGCAGTCGGCGGGAGAGAAGCCGAGGTCGGCGGCGCCCTTGAGGAAGCCCTCGGGGTCGGGCTTGCTGGCGCCGACGGACTCGGCGGTGACCAGGACGGACGGCATCGGGAGCCCGGCGGCGGTCATCCGGATCCGGGCGAGCGCCAGGTCGGCGGAGGTGACCAGGGCGTGCGGGAGGCCGGTCAGCGAGGCGAGGAAGGCGGCGGCGCCGGGCACCGGGACGACGCCCTCGGTGTCGGCGCGCTCCTCGGCGAGGATCCGCTCGTTGTCGGCCAGGTTGAGCTCGGCCGGGCGGTCGGGCAGCAGGAGGGCCATGGTCGCGTGGCCCTGGCGGCCGTGGGCGACGGCGAGCACCTCGGCGGGGTCCAGGCCGTTCCGCTCGGCCCAGCGGCTGAAGCAGCGCTCGACCACGGCGTCGGAGTTGACGAGGGTGCCGTCCATGTCCAGGAGGAGGGCGCGGGCGGTCAGCCGGACGGGGGCAGCGGTCATGGGGCGGCTCCTCGGGGAGTGTGGCGACGGGAGAGCCGGAGAATGCGAGCTCTTTGTTTCTCGATGATACAAAAGATCATCCGAGCAGGTGGGCATTGACCGCCCGGGCCTCCTCGGCCAGCTCCGACAGCTCCACCACCTCGACCCCGGCCGCCGTCAGCAGCGCGGTGCCCTGGCAGTCGGTGACGAACAGGTCCGGCTCGCGCCAGGCGACCACCACCCGCGGCACGCCCGCCGCGAGGAGCAGCCGGGCACACGGCGCCGGCCGCGAGGCGCGCTGCCCGCAGGGCTCCAGCGAGCTGTAGACGGTCGCCCCGCGCAGCCGCGGGTCGCCCGCCGGGAGCTTGGCCAGCGCCGCCTCCTCGGCGTGGTCGTGCGGGTCCGCCTCCCGGCTGTAGCCCTCCGCCAGCACCGTGCCGTCGGCGCCGACGATCACCGCGCCGACCGAGAAGGCCGTCTCGGACGGCGGGCAGCGGCGGGAGAGCTCGACGGCCCGGCGCAGGTGGTCGAGGTCGGTGGAGGCGGACTGGGTCACGGCGCGGGCTCCTTCGGGGCGTACCTGAGCAGGACGACGTCGCCCACGGTACGTGCCTCCAGCAGCCGCATCCGCCGGGCCGGACCGCCCGGGAACGCGGCCGGGCGGACGAACCGGGGCGCGTCGGCCTGGCCGACCAGCAGCGGGGCGACGGCCAGGTGGAGCTCGTCCGCCAGGCCCCGGGCCAGGAACTGGGTGTGCACGCCCCCGCCGCCCTCGACCATCAGCCGGCGCACCCCGCGGGCGCCCAGGTCGTCCAGCACCGCGCCGAGGTCCACCTCGTCGCCCAGCGCGACCACCTCGGCCAGCCCGTCCAGCCGGGGGCGCAGCACCGCCGCCCCGGCCTCCGTGGTGTAGGCGAGCCGGGCGCCGCCGGTGTGCCAGAACCGCAGGCCGGCGTCGAGTTCGCCGCTCGCGCTGAGCGTCACCTTCAGCGGGTACTCGGGCCGGCCGGCCGCCAGTCGGGCGGCCCGGCGCCCGGGGTCGTTGACCAGGAGCCGGGGGTTGTCGGCGCGCAGCGTGTTGCCGCCGACCAGGACGGCGTCGGCGGCGGCGCGCTCCTCGTCGACCCGGTCGAAGTCGGCGGCGTTGGAGAGCAGCAGCCGGTCGGGGGAGGCGTCGTCGAGGTGGCCGTCGAGCGAGACGGCGGCGCTCAGCAGGACGTAGGGGCGCGGGCCGGGCATGGGCGGGGACCGTTCTGTCGGGGGCGCCTCCACGGTACGGCGGCCGGGTGCGGCCCCGGCCCACAGCGACCGGAATGCGAGACGGATCTTCTCGCCATCCGGGACAAGGAGTAGCGTCGGAGGTGTCGCGGAGCACCGCGGCCGACCGCACCCAGGGGGGACCTCATGACCGGACCACAGCCCGCCGCCGTCTACACCCACGGCCACCAGGAGGCCGTGCTGCGCTCGCACCGCTCCCGCACCGCCGCCGACTCGGCCGGCTACCTGCTGCCCGAACTGCGGCCCGGCCAGGCCCTGTTGGACGTCGGCTGCGGTCCCGGCACGATCACCGCGGACCTGGCCGCGCTGGTCGGCCCGCAGGGGCGGGTGGTCGCGGTGGACGCCTCCGCCGAGGTGCTGGAGCAGGCCGCCGGACACGTCGCCGGGCGGGGGCTGTCCAACGTCGCCTTCGAGTGCGCCGACGTGCACCGGCTGCCGTACCGGGACGGCGAGTTCGACGTGGTGCACGCCCACCAGGTGCTCCAGCACGTGGCCGACCCGGTGGCCGCGCTGCGCGAGCTGCGGAGGGTGACGGCGCCGGGCGGCGTGGTCGCGGTCCGCGATGTCGACTACGCCTCCATGACCTGGTTCCCGGAGGCGCCCGCGCTGGACCGGTGGCTGGAGCTGTACCGGCGGACCGCCCGCGCCAACGGCGGCGAGCCGGACGCCGGCCGGCGGCTGCTGTCCTGGGCCCGCGCGGCCGGCTTCACCGAGGTCACCGCGAGCTCCTCCACCTGGACGTTCGCGACGCCCGAGCAGCGCGCCTGGTGGGGCGGGATGTGGGCGGACCGGGTGACGGGCACCGCGCTGGGCCGGACGGCGGTCGGGCTGGGCTTCGCGGAGCAGGACGAGCCGGAGCGGATCGCGGACGGCTGGCGGGAGTGGAGCGCCGCCGGGGACGGCTGGTTCTCGATGCTGCACGGGGAGGTGCTGGCCCGCGGCTGAGCGGGCGGAGGGCGGCCCGGAAAGGTCGGGCAGGTGTTCGGAAAGATCGGGTAAAGTCGCGCGACCGTTCAGATCGGGCCCGTGAGGGTCCGTTCGGGTCCGAGCCGTGGCGCGGAGCCATGGTGCCGAGCGCCGAGCCGATGCCCGCCCCGGTGGGTTGGGGGAGTCCACGTGTCCAAGCCTGAGTCCGAGCCGCCCGTTCCGGGGCCGGAGCCGGAGCCGTCCGCGGCCACGGGAACCGACGCGGGTACGGGCGCGGACGCGGGCACGGGGGGGACGGACGCGACGGAGGCGCCGACGGTCGGCCAGGACCCCCGGGTGGACTTCCGCAAGGCCGCCGCCGAGCCAACGGTGCCGGTCGAGCCCGCGAGCCCGGCCGAGCCGATGAGCCCGGCCGAGCCCGCGAGCGCCGCCGAGCCGGTGGCCCCCACCGCCCCCGCCGACCCCTGGGCCGCCCCCGACCTCTCCGCCGGCCCGTCCGCCGCCCCGGCCCCGGCCCCGCAGGCCGTCCCGCCGTCGGCCGCCCCGCCCCAGCCGCCGCACCCGCTGCCCGCCGGCGGCTGGGCCTCCGTCACCCCCGCCGCCCAGTCCGGCTTCCAGCCCGGCCACCCGTACGCCGCGGCCCCCGGCCAGGGCCCGGCCGGCGCGCCCGGCCCTGGGTTCGTCGGCCCCGGGTTCGTGCCCGGCCCCGCCCCCACCAACGGCTTCGCCGTCGGCTCCCTGGTCACCGGCCTGCTCCTGGTGGCCCCGGTGGCCCTGGTGTTCGGCGTCCTCGCGCTGGTCCAGATCAACCGCCGCAAGGAGCGCGGCTCCGGCATGGCGGTGACCGGCCTGGTGCTCGGCACGATCGGCACGGTGCTGATGGCCCTGCTGCTCGGCGCGGCCGACTTCAGCTCGGCGCGGGCCGGCCGCTCCGGCCTGCCCCCGAAGGCGCCGGCCGGCTCGGTGCACTGGTCCGACCTCAAGGCCGGCGACTGCTACGACTCCCCCCAGGGCGGGTCGACGGCGGACGGGGGCGGCGACGAGACGGTGTACTGGGTGCACCGGGTGGCCTGCACCGAGCCGCACCACGGCGAGGTGGCGGGCACCGCCGACCTCCTGCTCGGCGCCGGCGCCTACCCGGGCGAGCGCGCGGCCCGCGAGTCGGCCGGCCGGCTGTGCCGCCAGGTGCTGAGCGGCTACGCGCTCGACCAGTGGGCCGTCCCCGACGGCATGGAGGACGTCTACCTCTACCCGACCGAGAAGAACTGGGCGTCCGGCTCGCGGTACGTGACCTGCGCCTACGAGGACCGCGAGGACCGGCACCGGGGCACCGTCCGCACCGACCGCAGCCACCTGACCGCGCCCCAGCTGGCCTACCTGGAGGCCGCCCGGACCTTCAACGACGACTACCTGGACCAGCCGGAGCGGGAGGTCGCCGAGGCCGAGGCCGACTACCGGGCCTGGGCGCGCCGGGTGGCCTCCGCCTCCCGCACCCAGGCGGCGGTGCTGGCCAGGACGGGGGTGGCCTGGCCGGCCGACGTCCAGCCGAGGATCGCCAAGCTGGCCGAGGCCAAGTCGCAGGCGGCCGCGGCATGGGACGCCGCGGCCTCCGGCACCGACCTGGCGGGCGACCTCCGCAAGGCCAGGGCGCTGGAGGCCAGGACGACGCCGACGGCCCTGGAGATCCGCCGCGGGCTGGACCTGTCGACCGGGGAGCAGGCGCCCGACCTGCGGGTCTGAGCCGTCCGGAGGCGCGGTTACCGGCCGTTGACCGGGCCCGTACCTGCCGGTAACCCGCCGGCCGTACGGTCGTGGGCACGTCCCCGGCCCGACCCCCACGCGAGCCGGGGACCAGCCCGTCCGCCCCGGGGCGGGCCGGCCCGCGGGAGCCCCCGGTACCCTCCGGCCATGGGTACCCACCGGGTGATGCGGCAGGACGACAACGGCAACCGCTTCCTGGTCGCCAAGGACCTCGACCGGGCGGAGGCCCGGCGGCTGGCCGCCGAGTTCGAGGCCCGCGGCCACAAGCAGCTGTACTGGGTCGAGGAGGACGGGGAGGCGGCCCGGCCCGAACCGGCGGACGGGACGGTCCGCAACGCCTGAGCCTCTGCGGCCCCGAGCCCTCCGCAGCGCCTGAGCCCTCCGTGGCCCCGAACCCTCCGCAGCGCCCGAGCCCTCCGCGAACGCCCGGGCCCGACCGCAGACCGTAGGGTCGGGCCCATGGACGCGACCCACGACCCCGCCCCCGACGCCCCCGCCGCCCCGCCCCGGATCGTGGTCGGCGGTGCGCTGGTCCACCGCGGCCGGGTGCTCGCCGCCCGGCGCAGCGCGCCCGAGGCGGTGGCCGGCCGGTGGGAGTTCCCCGGCGGGAAGGCCGAGCCGGGGGAGACCGAGGCGCAGGCGCTGGAGCGGGAGCTGCTGGAGGAGCTCGGCGTCCGGGCGCGCGCGCTGGTCCGGCTGCCGGGCGCGTGGGCCGTGCGCCCCGGCCTGGAGCTGCGCTTCTGGGCCGCCGAATTGCTGTCCGGCGAGCCGCGCGCACTGCAGGACCACGACGCGCTGCGCTGGCTGGGCCCGGACGAGCTGGACGCCGTGGACTGGATCGACCACGACCGTGACGTGCTGCCGCACGTCGCCCGGCTGCTCGCGGGCGCCCCGGCGGGCGCCGCCGACAGCGCGTCGGCGGTGGGCGACGCGCAGTCCGCCGGGTAGGTCAATCGGACAAGACGACCCGGGGGCCGGGATAGCCTGGATGCTGCTGGGTATGTCACTTTTCGGCACTATTCGTCACCATCGGTGAGCCGTCCCCAGCCGGCGACGCCGATCCCGACCAGAGCCGGAGGCCCCGTCGGTGTCGAGTACCGGGAACGGCGGCGGGGGAGAGCGGCGGGCAGGCTCCGCGGGGAGCGCCGCCGCCCGCGCCCGACTGCGCCGCGCCGCCCGTCAGGCCGCCCCCCAGTCGCCGGCCGCCCGCCGCCGGGGCACCGTCGAGGCCCCCGACACCGCGCGGCCCGACACCGCGCGGCCCGACCAGCTGGCGCCGACCCTGGCGGTGGCCGAACCGGGTACCCGGGGCGGCCTGCGCGGACGCCCCGCCCGGCCCTTCCCCGGCGGTCCGGCCGATGCCACGGGCACCCCCGGCACGCCCGCCGGCGGCAGCCTGCTGGACATGCTCAAGGTCGCCATCGCGATCCTGGACACCGCGGGCCGGGTGGTGCTCTGGAGCCCCGCCGCCGAGGAGCTGCTCGGCTGGCCGAACGAGCTGTTGGTCGGCCGCCGGATCGACGAGCTGATCCCCGACCGGGAGCAGGTCGCCCGGATCCGGGGCGCGATCCAGGACACCCTGCGGCACGGCCGCTGGGCTGGCTACGCCGAGCTGCGCGACCGGGACGGCGCCCCGGTCGCCGTGGACGCCCGGATCTCCCTCCTGGTGGACGGCGACGGCACCCCGTTCCTCCAGGTCAACATGGCCGAGGCGGCCGCCGTCCAGGCCGTCGAACGGGACCTCGCGGTGCGCGACGCGCTGTTCGAGCAGTCCCCGCTGGGCATCGCCATCATGGACACCGGCCTGCGCTACACGGCCGTCAACCGGACCCTCGCCGAGATGAACGGCGTCGCCCCGGACGACCACGTCGGCCGCACCACCGGCGAGACCCTGCCGGAGCGGGCCGCCGACGAGATCACCGCCATCCAGCGCCAGGTGCTGGCCACCGGCGAGCCGGTCATCGACGTCACCCTGGCCTCCCCGGTCACCACCCGGGCCGGCTACCGCTCGATCTCCTACAGCCGGATGACGGACCGCTCCGGCCGGGTGCTCGGCATCTCCGGCACCGTGATGGACGTGACCGAGCGCTACCGGGCGGTCGCCAAGGTCGAGCACGCCCGGCGCCGGCTCTCGCTGCTCAACGAGTTCGGCTCCCGGGTCGGCGACCTGCTGGACGCCTCCCGGATCGCCCAGGAGCTGGCCGGCTCGGTCGTCCCCCGGCTGACCGACCACTCGGCGGTGGTCCTGCTCCAGGCCGTCGCGCACGGTGACGACCTGCCCCGGCACGGCCACGACCGGCGCACCTCGCTGCTCCAGCTCGGCACCGCCTCCGTCCAGGACGGCCCCGAGGTGGACGTGATGCTGCGCCGCGGCGCCCGGATCACCTTCGCCGAGGAGTCGGTCTGCGGCCGGGTGCTGCGCACCGGCGTGCCCGAGCTGCTGTCCGGCGCCGACCAGCTGGACGACGTCACCTACCCCGGAGACCCGAAGATGCAGGCCGCCCGGGACCTGGGCGTGCACTCGATGCTGGTCGTGCCGCTGCGCGCCCGCGGCATCGTGATCGGCCTGCTGCTGGTCAGCCGGGCCGGCTACCGCGAGGGCTTCGACCGGGACGACCTGGCCTTCACCGTCGAACTGGCCGACCGGGCCGGCAGCTCGCTGGACAACGCCCGCCTCTACGCCCGCGAGCGCACCGCCGCGCTCACCCTCCAGCGCACCCTGCTCCCGCAGCAGGTCCCGCAGCCCACCGGCGTCGAGGTCGCCTACCGGTACGTGCCCGGCAGCAGCGGCACCGAGGTCGGCGGCGACTGGTTCGACGTCATCCCGCTGCCCGGCGACCGCACCGCGCTGGTGGTCGGCGACGTGATGGGCCACGGCCTGCGGGCCGCCGCCACGATGGGACGGCTGCGCACCGCCGTCCGGGTGCTGGCCGCCCTCGACCTGCCGCCGGACGTCCTGCTGCGGCACGTCCACGAGCTGGCCGACGACCTCGCCCAGGGCCCGGACGAGGCGCTGCTGGCCACCTGCGTCTACGCGGTCTTCGACCCGGCGACGGCCCGGCTCACCGTCGCGAAGGCCGGGCACATCCCGCCGGTGCTGGTGGTGCCGGGCGAGGACGCCGCGGAGCCGACCCGCACCGGCGGCCCGCTGCCCGGCGGCGCCGGCCGCATCCTCGACCTGCCCTCCGGCGCCCCGCTCGGGGTGGGCGGAGTCCCGTTCGAGTCGGTCGAACTGAAGATCCCCGAGGGCAGCCTGCTGGCGCTGTGCACCGACGGCCTGGTCGAGTCCCGGGACAAGGACCTGGACGTCGGCCTCGGCCGGCTGGTCACCGTGCTCCAGGGGCCGCACGCCTCCATCCAGGCCGCCTGCGAGGCGGTGCTGGACACCATGGAGCAGGGCCGGGAGCCGGACGACGTCGCGCTGCTGCTGGCCCGGCTCGGCCACGGCCAGGCCGGCACCCCGACGGTGGGCTGGACCCTGCCGGCCGAGCCCACCGCCGTCTCCCGGGCCCGCCGGCTGGTCCGCGCCACCCTCGTCGAGTGGGGCGTCGAGGAGCTCACCGACACCGCCGAGCTGCTGGTCAGCGAGCTGGTCACGAACGCCATCCGGTACGCCAGCGCCCCCATCGGGGTGCGGCTGACGCTCGGTGAGACGCTGCTGGTCGAGATCTCCGACCCGCTGCCCGACCCGCCCCGGGAGCGGCACGCGGCCGAGGCCGACGAGGGCGGGCGCGGTCTGGAGCTGGTCCACCGGCTGGCACTGCGCTGGGGCGCCCGGGCCGAGGGCATCGGCAAGGTGGTCTGGTTCGAGCAGGCGCTGCCGGGTAGTGAGCCCGATGGATCGTGAGCGGAACGAACAGCAGGGGAGCGGGGTCGCATATGCCATCGGGCGCTCAGGGGGAGCGCGCGCTCCGGAAGGGGGCGCGAGCGTGGCATTGTGGTTGCGCGGGCGGTAGGACAAAAACCTTCGCCCGATCTGATGTTGTGATGTTGAGGGCGTGTGAACGTACCCCTCGATGATGAATACTCGGTCTTCTCGACATCCGGACGGTCGCGGGTTGGAGGGGTCGGTCCGTTGAACAGCACTCCGGCGCGGAGCGTGTCGCCGAGCAGCAGCGGTCATGCCGCTGTACCCGGGCAGGCCGGTTCCGCGCACCTGTCCGTACCGGACGGCGCGGTCGCCGGGCGCGGCCACCACCCCGTCGCCGAGGACCGCGCCTGGGGCGCCGGCGACCCCGGCTCGATCTACGACTACATCCGGGTCGCCACCTTCGCGATCGGCCCCGACGGGCGGATCAGCCAGTGGAGCGAGCGCGCCGCCGAGTTCTTCGGCATCCCGGCCGCCGAGGCCGTCGGCGCCGACCCGGTCACCACCTTCGTCCCCCGCGAGCTCTGGCAGCGCGGCCGGGCCCGGCTGGAGCGCACCCTGGCGGGCGAGGAGTGGGTCGGCACCACCCCGTACCGGGACGCCGACGGCGGCGAGGGCCTCGCCGAGCTCTACCTGATGCCCGACAGCGCCCTGCCCACCGCGGGCGCCACCTGCCTGGCCGTCGACCTCGGGCGGCTGCGCCGGATCGAGACCGACCTGGCCGCCTCCGAGGCCGTCTTCGGGCAGACGCCCACCGGCTTCGTGCTGTTCGACGACCGGCTGCGGCTGCAGCGGGTCAACGACGCCTTCGCCTCCGGGATGGGACTGGTCCCCACCGACCTGGAGGGCCTCACCCCGCACGACCTCTTCCCGCCGTCCGAGGCGGACCGGCTCACCGCCGCCCTGCGCAAGGTCGTGGCCACCGGCGAGCCCGTCTTCGACCTGCGCTTCCACGGCGCCGTCCCGACCCGCGAGGGCAACCGGCTCTGGGCCGTCTCGCTGTACCGCCTGAACGGCTCCGCCGGGCAGACCATGGGCGTCGCCGGGCAGGTCTCCGACGTCACCAGCCGGCACGTCGCCGAGCGCGAGGCCGACGGGGTGCGCCGCAACCTGGCCCTGCTCAACGAGGCCAGCGCGCACATCGGCTCCACGCTCGACCTGGAGACCACCGCCAAGGAACTGCTGGACGTCGTCGTCCCGCCGTTCTGCGACCTCGCGACCGTCGACCTCTACACCGCGCTGCTCTCCGGCGAGACCGTGCCCAGCGCCGGCCGGCTCGGCGACACCGTGCTCACCGACGGCAGCGGCGAACTGCGCCGGGTCGCCGTCTCCAGCGTCGTCGGCGGCGCCTCCTCGGTGCTCGGCTCGGTCACCGGCCTGCCGATCGCCGAGGCCGGCGGCACCCTCTGCTACCCGCGCCGCTCCCCGCACGCCCGGGCGCTGCGCACCGGCCGCAGCGTCGTCCCCGAGCCCGGGCGCGACCCGCTGCTGCGCTCCACCCTGATCGTCCCGCTGGTCGCCCGCGACCAGGTGCTCGGCCTCGTCCAGCTCTCCCGGGCGATCGGCAGCGAGCCCTTCGACGCCCGCGACGTCGCGATCGCCGAGGAACTGGTCGCCCGCGCCGCCGTCTGCATCGACAACGCCCGGCTCTACCGGCGCGAGCACGAGCGGGCGCTGATCCTCCAGCGCAGCCTGCTGCCCCCGGGCAACCCGGCCGCCAGCGGCCTGGAGATCGCCTGCCGCTACCTGCCCAGCAACAACAACACCGAGGTCGGCGGCGACTGGTTCGACGTCATCCCGCTGCCCGGCAACCGCACCGCGCTGGTCATCGGCGACGTGATGGGCCGCGGACTGCGCGCCGCCGTCGCGATGGGCCAGCTGCGCACCGCCGTCCGCACCCTGGCGATGCTCGACCTCGACCCCGCCGAGGTGCTCGGCGCCCTGGACGAGATCGCCCGCGGCCTCGGCGACGACTCGGTGCCGGCCGGCCCGCCCACCCCGTACGGGCGGCTCACCTCGACGGCCGACGAGGAGGCCCGCGAGGTCTACCTGGCGACCTGCGTCTACGCGGTCTACGACGCCGTCACCCGCCGCTGCGTCTTCGCCAACGCCGGCCACCTGCCGCCCGTCCTGCTCAGCCCCGGCGAGAGCTCCCGGATGCTCGACGTGCCGCCCGGCCTGCCGCTCGGCGTCGGCGGCGAGCCCTTCGAGGAGGTCGAGCTGACCCTCCCGGACGGCGCCGTGCTCGCGCTCTACACCGACGGCCTGGTGGAGAGCCGCAAGCACCAGCTGGACGAGGGCCTGCGGGCCTTCCGCTCCGCGCTCTCCGACGGGGGCAAGGGGCTGGAGGACCTCTGCGACCACGTGCTCGGCGAGCTCAACCCGCACCACGGCGAGGACGACATCGCCCTGCTGATGGCCAAGGTGCACGCCTTCCCCGAGGACGCCGTCGGCAACTGGTTCCTGCCGCCCGAGCCCACCTCGGTGGCCAAGGCCCGCGAGCTGGCGTGCAGCTGGCTGCTCGCCCGGGGGCTGGACGAGCTGGTCGACACCACCGAGCTGCTGGTCAGCGAGCTGGTCACCAACGCGCTCAAGCACGGGCGGGGCGAGATCCGGCTGCGGCTGCTGCGCGAGCGCGGCCTGGTCTGCGAGGTCTGGGACGACGGCTACGCGCAGCCCCGGCAGCGGCGCGCGCAGGAGACCGACGAGGGCGGGCGCGGCCTGCAGCTGGTCAGCCTGCTGGCCGAGCGCTGGGGCAGCCGGCGCACGCCCAAGGGCAAGATCGTCTGGTTCGAACTCGGGCTGTAACGGCCCGGATCGGTGGGCCGGACGGGTGCAGTCGTCCGGCCGCCCGCCGTGTCGGCACGGGCCGGGCGCCCGGGGCGGCGTTCGATGGCCGCCATGCGCGTCCGCCAGCTCACCGCCGCAGCCGCCGCGCTGCTGCTCGCCGCCGGTCTCGGCGGCTGCTCCGACGACCCGGGCCCCGCCCGCACCCCCGCCGCCGTGCCCGCCCCGGCCGAGCCCACCGCCACCACCGGGGACGTCGGGCCGGTCGACCGCGCCGCCGTCCGGGACGGCGGCACGCTGCGCTGGGCCCTCGACCGCGTCCCGGCCACGCTGAACGTCTACCAGGGCGCGGCGACCGCCGACTCGGCGCTGCTCGCCCACGCGCTGTACCCCTCGCTGTTCCGGCCCGACGAGCACGGCCGGCTCGCCCCCGACCCGGACTACCTGGAGGGCGCCGAGTCCACCCCGCCCGGGCAGTCGCCGCAGGTGGTGACGTACCGGCTGAACCCGCGCGCCGTCTGGAGCGACGGCACCCCGGTCTCGGCCGCCGACCTCGACGCCCAGCGGACCGCGCTGTCCGGCCTGGACCCCGCGTACCGGGGCGGGCGGGCGGCCGGGTACGACGCCGTCGAGTCGGTCGCCCCGGGCGCCGACCCGCACGAGGTGCGGGTGACCTTCCGGCGGCCGTACGCGGAGTGGCGCTCGTTGTTCGGGCCGCTCTACCCGGCCGCCGAGACGGCCACCCCGGCCGACTTCGACCGGGCGCTGACCGGCGGCGACCGGCCGAGCGCCGGGCCGTACACCCTCTCCCGGTACGACGCCGAGGGCGGGACGGTCACCGTGGTGCGCAACCCGCTCTGGTGGGGCGAGCCGGCGAAGGCCGACCGGATCGACTTCCTCGCCTCGCCGCCCGAGCAGCGGCTGGACGCGCTGGACCAGGACCGGCTGGACGTCGCCCCGCTCACCGCGGCGGTGGACCGGGCGGTGCCGGCCCCGGCCGCCGATGCCTCCTCCGCTCCCGCCTCCGCCTCACCCTCCGTCGCGCCGCCGCCCGAGGCCGCGCCCGAGTCGGCGGCGCTGGCGCTGCGGCGGGCCGAGTCGCTGCCCGGCGTCACCGTGCACCGGGCCGCCGCGGCCTCGCTCACCCAGCTCACCCTCAACGCCGAGCGCGCCCCGCTGACCGACCCGCTGGTGCGCCGGGCCCTCACCCGGGCCGTCGACCGGCAGCGGATCGCCGCCGCCGCGCTCACCCCGCTCGGCCTGCCCGCCGCACCGCTCGGCAGCCACCTGCTCGCCGGCGACCAGGAGGGCTACCGGGACAACAGCGGCGCGGTCGACCAGGCGGACCCGGGCCTGCTGCTGGACGAGGCGGGCTGGATGCGGCCCACCGGCGGGGGCGTCCGGAGCAGGGGCGGCAAGCCGCTCTCCCTCTCGCTGCTGCTCCCGGCCGGTTCGGCGACCGCCAAGCGCACCGCCGACGCGCTCACCGCCGGCCTCGGGGACGCCGGGATCGCGGTGCGGCAGGTGCCCGTGCCCGCCGAGTCCTTCGTCGGGGAGCACCTGGCGGCCGGGGACTACGACCTCGCGCTCTTCTCCCGGCCGGTCGGCCCCAGCCCGGCGAGCGAACAGCGCCCCGCCTACGCCAAGCCCCGGCCGGACCCCGACGGCGTGCCGGACCCGGGCGGCAACTTCGGCCGCGGCGGCACCGAGGAGATCGACCGGCTGTTCGACCGGGCGGCCGCCGAACCGGACCCGGCGGCCCGGCTCGACCTGCTCCAGGAGGCGGACGTACGGATCTGGCAGCTCGGGCACTCGGTGCCGCTCTACCAGCGGCCGGAGCTGGTCGGGGTCCGGACCGGGGTGGTCGGCGCCGGCGCGTACGGCTTCGGGTGGCCGCGCTTCCAGGACGTGGGCTGGGGCGGGTAGGGCTTCCCCGGCGGGGCGGCGCACGGCGTCGGCGGACGCCTCCCGGAGACCGCTCCGGGGGCGTCCGCCCGGTGCGTCGGCCGGGCCGTCGGAGCACGAACGGAAGGGGGCCGGAGCCCGGTCGCCGGGTGGCCGCCGTGTGATCCGCCTGTGATCTTGATCCCCTGCGACCTGCTCGTTTCTGCTCACCTGGGCGCTTCCCCGTACGATAGGAGGAAGCCGAGGCATGTCGATATGCCCGGCGGGTGGACCGGTAGTAGCAGGCGGAACGGGTGGCAGCGGCCGAAAGGGCCGCAAGTGCGCGTCTCGCGGCCGGGCGCCGTAACCCACGATTCCGGGAGAATCCGCTAGGCATGCCCACGCGCAACGACATCCGTAACGTCGCCATCGTCGCCCACGTCGACCACGGCAAGACCACGCTGGTCGACGCCATGCTCAAGCAGGCCGGCGCCTTCGCAGCCCACCAGCAGCTCGATGACCGGATGATGGACTCCAACGACCTGGAGCGCGAGAAGGGCATCACCATTCTCGCGAAGAACACCGCGGTCAAGTACCACCCCAAGGATGGTGGCGCGCCGATCACCATCAACATCATCGACACCCCGGGCCACGCCGACTTCGGTGGCGAGGTCGAGCGCGGTCTGTCGATGGTGGACGCGGTCGTCCTCCTGGTCGACGCCTCCGAAGGCCCGCTGCCGCAGACCCGGTTCGTGCTCCGCAAGGCGCTCACCGCCCGCCTGCCCGTCATCCTCTGCATCAACAAGACCGACCGTCCGGACTCCCGGATCGACGAGGTCATCAACGAGACCTACGACCTGTTCCTGGACCTGGACGCGGACGAGGACCAGATCGAGTTCCCGATCGTCTACGCCTGCGCCCGTGACGGCGTCGCCTCGCTGACCAAGCCGGAGAACGGCACCGTCCCGGCCGACAGCACCAGCCTGGAGCCGTTCTTCTCCACCCTGCTGGAGCACGTCCCGGCCCCCGGCTACGACGAGGACGCCCCGCTCCAGGCCCACGTCACCAACCTGGACGCCGACAACTTCCTCGGCCGCATCGCGCTGCTCCGCGTCGAGCAGGGTGAGCTGCGCAAGGGCCAGACCGTGGCCTGGATCAAGCGTGACGGCTCGATCCAGAACGTCCGCATCTCCGAGCTGCTGATGACCGAGGCGCTCACCCGCAAGCCGGCCGAGGTGGCCGGCCCCGGTGACATCTGCGCCGTCGCCGGCATCGGCGAGATCATGATCGGCGAGACCCTGGCCGACCCGGAGAACCCGATCGCGCTGCCGCTGATCACGGTGGACGAGCCGGCCATCTCGATGACCATCGGCACCAACACCTCGCCGCTGGTCGGCCGTGGCGGCAGCGGCAAGGGCGCGGACGCCAAGGCCGGCGTCAAGGTGGACCGCAAGGTCACCGCCCGCCAGGTGAAGGACCGCCTGGACCGCGAGCTGATCGGTAACGTCTCGCTGCGCGTGCTCGACACCGAGCGTCCGGACGCCTGGGAGGTGCAGGGCCGCGGTGAGCTGGCGCTGGCCATCCTGATCGAGACCATGCGCCGCGAGGGCTTCGAGCTGACCGTCGGCAAGCCGCAGGTGGTCACCAAGCAGGTCAACGGCAAGACCCACGAGCCCGTCGAGCGCCTCACGGTGGACGTGCCCGAGGAGCACATGGGTGCCGTCACCCAGCTCATGGGCATCCGCAAGGGCCGGATGGACAACATGTCCAACCACGGCTCGGGCTGGGTCCGGATGGAGTTCGTCGTGCCGTCCCGCGGCCTGATCGGCTTCCGTACCGAGTTCCTCACCAACACCCGCGGCACCGGCATCGCGCACTCGATCCACGAGGGTCACGAGCCGTGGTTCGGCAACCTGACCACCCGCAACAACGGTTCGCTGGTCGCCGACCGGGCCGGTGTGGTCACCGCCTTCGCGATGACCAACCTGCAGGAGCGCGGCGTGCTCTTCTGCGAGCCGGGCACCGAGGTGTACGAGGGCATGATCGTCGGTGAGAACTCGCGTGCCGACGACATGGACGTGAACATCACCAAGGAGAAGAAGCTCACCAACATGCGCTCGGCGAACGCCGACGTGGCCGAGTCGATCGTCCCGCCGCGCAAGCTCTCGCTGGAGCAGTCGCTGGAGTTCTGCCGCGAGGACGAGTGCATCGAGGTGACCCCGGAGACGGTTCGCATCCGTAAGGTCGTCCTCGACCAGAAGGACCGCGGTCGCACCGCCTCGCGCGCCAAGAAGGCGTGATCCGGACGCACTGAACGGCCATTGGCCGGAATGATTCGCCCCCCTTTCCCATGGAGAGGGGGGCGAACTTTTTCAACTACTCCAAGTTGTCGGGGCCGCTATTCACGGAATAGCGCTCATCACACCCAGGTGTCCGCTGAGCGGACGTGACAGTTCGTCATCCGTGACGACTGTCCGTTTGGTGCCTGTCTGGCTATGTCTCAAATGTCCGGTTTTCGAAACTTACCGACTGTTCATGTGACCTAATTGAGATCGTCACTGGTCACTTTCGTGTCCGTGCGTGACGGATAGTGGGTGCAGTCAGGCTCGGGTCAAGGGTGAACGCGCAGGGGTGCGCGCCGAAACCACGAGCGCGGACGGCACAGCGGGTCCGGTGGGAACCGTTCCGCAGTGCCCTCCTCGTTGCAACGTCGAATTCAGGAGGCACACCGATGCGCGGTGCGAGCCAGGCCAAGTGGGTTGTCGCAGCTGTTGCTGTCGCCCTCGCTGCGACTGCGTGCAGCAGCAGCGACTCCTCCGGGGGCAGCTCCGACAGCGCTGCGGTCGACCCGGGCGCCAGCTTCAGCTACCAGAGCGCGGAGCCGCAGCGCCCGCTCCAGCCGGCCAACGCCATGGAGAACCAGGGCGGCCGTATCGTCAAGCAGCTCTTCAAGGGCCTCGTCGACTACGACCCCGCGACCGGTGCGCTGCGCAACCAGGTGGCCGACAAGATCGAGACCACCGACGCCAAGAACTACACCGTCACGCTGAAGTCCGGCTGGACCTTCCACGACGGCACCCCGGTCACCGCCAAGTCCTTCGTGAGCTCCTGGAACTGGTCGGCCAACCCGAAGAACAACCAGATCAACTCGGACTGGTTCTCCGACATCGTCGGCTACGACGCGGTCCACCCGGACAAGGACAAGGGTGACCCGACGGCCACCGAGATGTCCGGTCTGAAGGTCGTCGACGACACCCACTTCACGATCGAACTGTCCACCCCGGTCTCGTACTTCACGTACAAGCTCGGCTACTCGGCCTTCTTCCCGCTGCCCGAGGGCTTCTTCACCGACCCGGCCGGCTACGGCCAGAAGCCGGTCGGCAACGGCCCCTACAAGTTCGTCTCGTGGGAGCACAACAAGGCCATCACGCTGGCCGCCTACGACAAGTACACGGGCATCGACAAGCCGAAGAACGGCGGCGTCGTCTTCCGGAACTACACCGCCGGTGAGGCCGCGTACAAGGACCTGATGTCCGACACCCTGGACGTCCTGGACCAGGTCGACTCGACCGACCTGCCGAAGTACAAGGACGACCTGGGCAAGCGCGCGGTCGACCAGCCGCAGGGCGCCATCCAGAACATCTCCTTCGCGCTGTACCAGGGCGACTGGAACGCCCCGGGCAAGGAGAAGGTCCGTCAGGGCCTCTCGATGGCGATCGACCGCGACACCATCACCAAGACCGTGCTGAACGGCAACCGCATCCCCGCCGACTCGTTCGTGGCGCCCGGCGTCATGGGCTACAAGGCCGGCACCTGCGGCGACGCCTGCAAGTTCAACCCGGAGAAGGCCAAGCAGCTCATCACCGAGGGCGGCGGCGTTCCCGGCGGCAAGATCACCATCCTGTACAACTCCGACGGCAGCCACAAGGAGTGGGTGGACGCGGTCTGCAACTCGATCCGCCAGTCGGTCGGCGTCGAGTGCCTCGGTGACCCGAAGCCGGACTTCAAGACCTCGCGTGACCTGGTCACCAGCAAGCAGGTCCAGAGCATGATGCGTACCGGCTGGGTGCAGGACTACCCGCTGAACGCCAACTTCCTGCGCGACGTCTACGGCACCGGTGCCGCGGCCAACGACGGCAGCTACTCCAGCTCCGAGTTCGACAAGCTGTCGAAGGAGGCGGACGCCGCCACCACGGTCGAGAAGACCGCGGAGTACTACCAGCAGGCCGAGGCCGTTCTGGCCAAGGACATGCCGGCCATCCCGCTCTGGTACTACAAGACCAGCTCCGGCTACTCCAAGAACGTCCAGAACGTGAAGTTCAACTCCTTCGGCGACCCGGTCTACACCGACGTCGAGGTCAAGAAGAAGAAGTAATCGGTCGGCACCGCCTGACCCGGTGACAACGGCCGGTGCCCGTCCATCCCCACAAGGGCGAGGACTGGCACCGGCCGTTGGCACGCCGACTTATCTCTTGCCGGGTTGACGGGCCCGGCAGAGTCATACATGGAGGCACGATGGGGCGCTTTGTCGCAAGGCGACTGCTCCAGATGATCCCGGTGTTCCTCGGAACGACCGCACTCATCTTTTTCATGGTGCACTTGCTGCCCGGTGACCCGCTGGCAGCGCTGTGGGGCGACAAGGCGCCGGACCCGGTGCAGCTCGCCGCGCTGAGGCACCAGCAAGGCTTCGACAAGCCGCTGGTCCAGCAGTACCTCGACTACATGGGGAAGCTGTTCACCGGTGACTTCGGCACCGGCCTGGACGGACGCCCGGTGCTCGACAAGATCACCGAGGCGCTGCCGGTCACGGTCCAGCTGGCGCTGTTCGCGTTCGCCATCGAGATCGTGCTCGGCATCGGGATCGGCCTGTACGCCGGTCTGCGCCGCGGCAAGCTCTTCGACAAGGGCGCCCTGGTCATGACCCTGCTGCTGATCTCGATCCCGGTCCCGGTGCTGGGCTTCATCGTTCAGACGGTCTTCGGGCAGAACCTGAAGTGGGTCACCCCGACCGTCCAGGACAGCAACGACATCACCCAGATGGTGCTGCCGGCCGTCGTGCTCGGCTCGCTCTCGCTGGCCTACGTCGCGCGCCTCACCCGCACCTCCATCGCCGAGAACATCAAGGCCGACTACGTCCGCACCGCGGTGGCCAAGGGCCTGCCGCGGCGCAAGGTGATCGGCACCCACCTGCTGCGCAACTCGATGATCCCGGTGGTCACCTTCCTCGGTACCGACCTCGGCGCCCTGATGGGCGGCGCCATCGTCACCGAGGGCATCTTCAACGTCCAGGGTGTGGGCCACGCGCTCTACCAAGCGATCAACATGAAGGAGGGCTCGACGGTCTCCGGCTTCGTGGCCTTCCTGGTGATCGTCTACCTGGCCGCCGGCCTGATCGTCGACCTGCTTTACGCGGTCCTGGACCCGAGGATCCGTTATGCCTGACCTGACCGAGAAGAAGACCGCCGGGAAGATCCCGGCCCAGGGCGGCGCCGCCACCGCGGCCGCCAAGCCCGAGAAGCCCCGCAGCCTCGGCTCCGACGCCTGGCACGACCTGCGGCGCAAGCCGATCTTCGTGATCTCCGCGCTGCTGATCCTGCTGCTGATCGTCATCGCGATCGCGCCCGGTCTGTTCACCTCGGTGGACCCGCGGGCCGGCGACCTGCGCAACCACTACCTGACGAAGCCGAACTACGGCCACCTCTTCCAGGCGGACTGGTTCGGCTACGACCTCCAGGGCCGCAGCATCTACGCCCGCGTCGTCCACGGCGCCCGCGCCTCGATCATCGTCGGCATCTGCGTCACCGCCGGTGTGACCATCATCGGCGGCCTCACCGGCATGCTGGCCGGCTACTTCGGCGGCTGGGTCGACACGATCATCTCCCGGATCACCGACATCTTCTTCGGCATCCCGCTGCTGCTCGGCTCGCTGGTGGTCCTGAACGCCTTCACCTCGCGCACCGTCTGGAGCGTGGTCTTCGCGCTGGTCGCCCTGGGCTGGACCCAGATGACCCGTGTCATGCGCGGTTCGGTGATCACGGTCAAGCAGGCCGACTTCGTGACGGCCGCCAAGGCGCTCGGCGCCGGCACCTGGCGGATCATGTTCAAGCACATCCTGCCGAACGCGGTCGCCCCGGTGATCGTCGTCGCCACCATCGCGCTCGGCGGCTACATCGCCGCCGAGGCGACGCTGAGCTTCCTCGGCATCGGTCTGCAGGACCCGACCATCTCCTGGGGCATCGACATCTCCTCCGCCCAGAAGGTGATCCGGACGGCGCCGTTCGCGCTGTTCTTCCCCGCCGGAATGCTGAGCCTCACCGTTCTGGCGTTCATCATGCTCGGCGACGCGGTGCGCGACGCCCTCGACCCGAAGCTCCGTTGAGAGAAGAGGTGACGACCCCGATGACCACCGTGATCGAGAACGACCAGAAGAACGACCGTCTCGAAGTTGGCACTCCTCTTCTCGAGGTGAAGGACCTCCACGTGGAGTTCCACACCCGGGACGGTGTCGCCAAGGCCGTGAACGGCGTCAACTACTCCGTCGCGGCCGGCGAGACGCTCGCCGTGCTCGGCGAGTCCGGCTCCGGCAAGTCCGTGACGGCGCAGACCATCATGGGCATCCTGGACATGCCCCCGGGCAAGGTGACCCAGGGCGAGATCCTGTACCGCGGCCAGGACATGCTCACGATGAGCAACGAGGAGCGGCGGCGGATCCGCGGCCAGAAGATCGCGATGATCTTCCAGGACGCGCTGTCCGCGCTGAACCCGGTGCTCTCCGTCGGCTACCAGCTCGGCGAGATGTTCCGCGTGCACCAGGGCGCCTCCCGCAAGGAGGCGAAGGAGAAGGCCATCGAGCTGATGGACCGGGTGCGCATCCCCGCCGCCCGGCAGCGGGTGAACGACTACCCGCACCAGTTCTCCGGCGGCATGCGCCAGCGCATCATGATCGCGATGGCGCTGTCGCTCCAGCCCGACCTGATCATCGCGGACGAGCCCACCACCGCCCTGGACGTGACCGTCCAGGCCCAGGTGATGGACCTGCTGGCCGAGCTGCAGGCCGAGTACAACATGGGCCTGATCCTGATCACCCACGACCTCGGCGTGGTCGCCGACGTCGCGGACAAGATCGCCGTGATGTACGCGGGCCGGATCGTGGAGACCGCCCCGGTGCACGAGCTGTACGCGAACCCCGCGCACCCGTACACCAAGGGCCTGCTCCGCTCCATCCCGCGCCTGGACCAGAAGGGCCAGGAGCTGTACGCGATCAAGGGCCTGCCCCCGAACCTGCTGAAGGTTCCGACCGGCTGCGCGTTCAACCCCCGCTGCGACGTCGCCACCGACCTGTGCCGCACCGAGATCCCGGCGCTGCACCACGTCACGGACAAGGACGGCAAGGAGCTCACCGGCCGCCGCAGCGCGTGCCACCTCTGGAAGGAGACCCTCCATGGCTGAGAACATCCTGGAGGTCAAGGACCTGGTCAAGCACTACCCGCTGAGCCAGGGCATCCTCTTCAAGAAGCAGGTCGGCGCGGTCAAGGCGGTCGACGGCATCTCCTTCGAGCTGAAGAAGGGCGAGACGCTCGGGATCGTCGGCGAGTCCGGCTGTGGCAAGTCCACGCTGGCCAAGGTGCTGATGAACCTGGAGCGGGCCACCTCCGGCCAGGTGCTGTTCAAGGGCGAGGACATCTCCACCCTGCAGGGCGCCGCCCTGAAGGCAGTCCGCCGGAACATCCAGATGGTGTTCCAGGACCCGTACACCTCGCTCAACCCGCGCATGACGGTCGGCGACATCATCGGCGAGCCGTTCGAGATCCACCCCGAGGTGGCGCCCAAGGGCGACCGCCGCAAGGCCGTCCAGGACCTGCTGGACGTCGTGGGTCTGAACCCGGAGTACATCAACCGCTACCCGCACCAGTTCTCCGGCGGCCAGCGCCAGCGCATCGGCATCGCCCGCGGCCTCGCGCTCAAGCCCGAGATCATCATCTGCGACGAGCCGGTCTCCGCGCTGGACGTGTCCGTCCAGGCGCAGGTGATCAACCTGCTGGAGCAGCTGCAGGGCGAGTTCGGCCTCTCCTACATGTTCATCGCGCACGACCTCTCCATCGTCCGGCACATCTCCGACCGCGTCGGCGTGATGTACCTGGGCAAGATGGTCGAGATCGGCTCGGACGAGGAGATCTACGAGAACGCCACCCACCCGTACACCCAGGCGCTGCTCTCCGCGGTGCCGGTGCCGGACCCGACGGCGCGCGAGTCCCGCGAGCGGATCATCCTCACCGGAGACATCCCCTCGCCGGCCAACCCGCCGTCCGGCTGCCGCTTCCGCACCCGCTGCTGGAAGGCGGAGGACCGGTGCTCCGAGGAGGTCCCGCTGCTCGCGGTCCCCTCGCTGCTGGAGGGCGCGGCCGCCCACGAGTCGGCCTGCCACTTCCCCGAGGTCCGGGAGCAGGCCGCGGCCTGATCCCCCGGTAGTCGCAGGAAGGGCCCGTGGCGTTCGCGCCGCGGGCCCTTTCCGCGTTCCGCCGGTGCCACGCCGCGTCGTCCGGCGCCGCGTCAACTCGGCAGGGGGTCACCGCACCCGTCCGGGTGCACCTGACGCGCGCCGTCGCCGGGGCGCGCTTCTCATGGGGTGTGATGCGAAACACACCCTGAGGAGGGACCTCCATGCCCGTAGCCGCCCGTGCTCGTTGGGTCCTCGCCGTTGCGACCTCCGTGGCCCTGGTGGCCACCGGCTGCAGCAGCAGTAGCGGCGGAGGGGGCAGCGGTTCGTCGGACGCCGGCAAGTCCTTCAGCTACCAGAGCAACGAGCCGCAGAACCCGTTGCAGCCGGCCAACGCGAACGAGGTCGGCGGCGGTCGCATCATCCAGAACCTCTTCAAGGGGCTGGTCGACTACGACCCGAGCAACGCCAAGATCCGGATGCAGGTCGCCGACAAGATCGACACCAGTGACTCGCAGACCTTCGACATCACGCTGAAGGACGGCTGGAAGTTCCACGACGGCACCCCGGTGCACGCCCAGAACTTCGTCGACGCCTGGAACTGGGGCGCCAGCCCGGCCAACAACCAGATCAACAGCTCCTGGTTCTCCGACATCGAGGGCTACCAGGACGTCCACCCGACCTCCGGCCAGCCCACCGCGGACAAGATGTCCGGGCTGACCGTCACCGACGAGCTGCACTTCACCGTCAAGCTGAGCCACAAGGTCTCGTACTTCGAGTACAAGCTCGGCTACATCGCCTTCTCCCCGCTGCCCGAGGGCTTCTTCAAGGACCCGGCCGGGTACGGGCAGAAGCCGGTGGGCAACGGCCCGTACCAGTTCGTCAGCTGGTCGCACAACAACAACGTGGTGACCAAGTCCTTCCCGGACTACCAGGGCGTGGACAAGCCGAAGAACGGCGGCATCGTCTTCAAGATGTACACCACGTCCGAGGCCGCCTACGCGGACCTCCAGTCCAACAACCTGGACGTGATGGACCAGGTGCCGCCGTCCGCGCTGGCCACCTACAAGAGCGACCTCGGGGACCGGGCGGTGGACGCGCCGCAGGGCGCCATCCAGAACATCGGCTTCACGCTCTACCAGGCCGACTGGGCGTCGCCGGACAAGGCGAAGGTGCGCCAGGGCCTGTCGATGGCGATCGACCGCGCCACCATCACCAAGACGGTGCTCCAGGGCTCCCGCAAGCCCGCCACCGCCTGGGTGGCCGAGGGCGTCGAGGGCTACAAGGACGGCGCCTGCGGCGAGTTCTGCACGTTCGACGCGGCCAAGGCCAAGCAGCTGATCCAGGAGGGCGGCGGCGTCCCCGGCAACAAGCTGCTGATCACCTACAACGCGGACGGCGGCCACAAGGAGTGGGTCGACGCGGTCTGCAACTCGATCCGGCAGAACACCGGGGTCGACTGCCTGGGCGACCCGAAGCCCGACTTCAAGACCGCGCGGGCCGCGATCACCGGGCACACCCTCAACGGCGCCTTCCGCACCGGCTGGGTGCAGGACTACCCGCTGAACGCCAACTTCCTGGCCGACGTCTACCGCACCGGTGCCGCGTCCAACGACTTCGGCTACAGCAACCCGCAGTTCGACGACGCGGCCACCAGGGCCGACGAGGCCGCCAGCGTCGCCGACACGGTGACCGGCTACCAGCAGGCCGAGGCCGTGCTGCCGAGCGGGATGCCCGCCATCCCGCTCTGGTACTACCGCACCAACTCGGGCTACTCGACCAAGGTGCAGAACGTGAAGTTCGACTCCTTCGGCAACCCGGCCTGGACCCAGGTCGAGGTCAAGGGCTGAGCCCCGAGCCCTCGCGCCGGCCCCGCCCTCCCCGCACGGAGGGCGGGGCGCGGTCTCTCGGCCGACCGGTCCGGTCGGCCGGGCACCCAGTCGGACACCTAGGAAGGAGGCTCGGATGGGCAGTTACGTGCTGCGTCGGGTGCTGCAGATGATCCCGGTGTTCTTCGGCACCACGCTGCTGATCTTCCTGATGGTCTACACGCTGCCCGGCGACCCGGTGGCGGCGCTGTTCGGGGAGAAGGCCGCCGACCCGGCCGTGGTCGCCAGCATCAAGCACACGTACTACCTGGACCAGCCGCTCTGGAAGCAGTACCTGCACTACATGGGGAACCTCTTCCAGGGGGACTTCGGCACCAGCTTCACCGGCCGTCCGGTCACCGACATCATGGCGGACGCCTTCCCGGTCACCATCCGGCTCGCCCTGATGGCCTTCGTCTTCGAGATGATCGCGGGCCTGGCCCTCGGCCTGGTCTCCGGCCTGCGGCGCGGCAGCGTCGCGGACACCCTGGTGCTGGTCTTCACCCTGGTGGTGATCTCGATCCCGGTCTTCGTGCTGGCCTACATCGCCCAGACGGTGTTCGCCACCAACCTGGGCTGGGTCACCCCGACGGTGCAGGACAGCTACGACCTGACCCAACTGGTGCTGCCGGCCGTCGTCCTGGGCTCGCTCTCGCTCGCGTACGTGGCCCGGCTCACCCGGACGTCGATCGGCGAGAACCTGCGGGCCGACTACATGCGCACCGCGGTCGCCAAGGGCCTGCCCCGGCGCACCATCATCTCCCGCCACCTGCTGCGCAACTCGCTGATCCCGGTGATCACCTTCCTCGGCACCGACCTCGGCGCGCTGATGGGCGGGGCGATCGTCACCGAGGGCGTCTTCAACGTGCAGGGCATCGGCAACGTCCTGTACCGGGCGGTCAACCAGAAGGAGGGCCCCACCGTGGTCGGCATCGTGACCGTCCTGGTGATCATCTACCTGGTCGCCAGCCTGCTCGTCGACCTGCTCTACGCGGTCCTGGACCCGAGGATCCGCTATGCCTGACATCCACGACGAGGACTCGTACGAGCCGCACCCCAAGCCCGGGGTCTCGCGCCTCGACTACGCGGGCGAGCAGGGCATGGCGGTCGAGCAGGAGACGTTAGTCGAACCGGACGTGGTGAAGCGGGAGGAGGCCCGCAGCCTGTGGGCCGACGCCTGGCGGGACCTGCGCCGGCGGCCGATCTTCCTGATCTCGGCGGTGCTGATCGTGCTGCTGGTGGTGATGGCGGTCTTCCCCTGGGCGTTCACCTCCGCGGACCCGCGCAAGGCCGACCTGGTGAACGACTACCTCAGGCGGCCGAACTGGGGCGACGTCTTCGGGGCCGGCTGGTTCGGGTACGACGCCCAGGGCCGGTCCATCTACGCCCGGGTGGTGTACGGCGCCCGCGCCTCGATCACCGTCGGCATCTTCGTGACCGCCGCCGTCACCCTGCTCGGCGGGCTGACCGGGATGGTGGCCGGCTTCTTCGGCGGCTGGGTCGACGCGCTGCTCTCCCGGATCACCGACATCTTCTTCGGCATCCCGCTGCTGCTCGGCGCGCTGGTGCTGCTGAACGCCTTCGCCACCCGCACGGTGTGGAGCGTGGTCATCGCGCTGGGCGTGCTCGGCTGGACCCAGATCGCCCGCGTGATGCGCGGGGCGGTGCTGACCGTCAAGCAGGCCGACTACGTGGTGGCCGGCCGGGCGCTCGGCGCCGGGACGGGCCGGCTGATGTTCCGGCACATCCTGCCGAACGCGATCGCCCCGGTGATCGTGGTGGCGACGATCGCGCTCGGCGGCTACATCGCCACCGAGGCGACGCTGAGCTTCCTCGGCATCGGCCTGCAGGACCCGACCATCTCCTGGGGCATCGACATCTCCTCCGCCCAGAAGGTGATCCGGACGGCGCCGTACGTGCTGTTCTTCCCGGCCGCGGCGCTCTCGATCACCGTGCTGGCCTTCATCATGCTGGGCGACGCGGTGCGCGACGCCCTCGATCCGAAGCTTCGCTGAGCGAGGGGAGCGCATCGTGAGTACAGCGGTGGACACCACCGGGCACGAGCGGAAGGCGCCGTACCAGGGGCCGCTGCTCGACGTCCGGGACCTGCACGTCGAGTTCGCCACCCGGGACGGGGTCGCCCGGGCGGTGAACGGGGTGAGCTACTCCGTCGCGGCGGGGGAGACGCTGGCGGTGCTGGGGGAGTCCGGCTCGGGCAAGTCGGTGACGGCGCAGGCGGTCATGGGCATCCTGGACATGCCGCCGGCCCGGATCCCGCGCGGCGAGATCCTCTACCGGGGCCAGGACATGCTCAGGATGGGCAAGGAGGAGCGGCGGCGGATCCGCGGCCAGAAGATCGCGATGATCTTCCAGGACGCGCTGTCCGCGCTGAACCCGGTGCTCAGCGTGGGCTACCAGCTCGGCGAGATGTTCCGGGCGCACCGGGGGGTGTCCCGCAAGGAGGCGCGGGACAAGGCCGTCGAGCTGATGGACCGGGTGCGAATCCCGGCCGCGAAGGAGCGGGTGAACGACTATCCGCACCAGTTCTCCGGGGGCATGCGGCAGCGGATCATGATCGCGATGGCGCTGGCGCTGGAGCCGGACCTGATCATCGCGGACGAGCCGACCACGGCGCTGGACGTGACGGTGCAGGCCCAGGTGATGGACCTGCTCGCCGAGTTGCAGGCCGAGTACAACATGGGGCTGATCCTGATCACCCACGACCTCGGCGTGGTCGCCGACGTCGCGGACAAGATCGCGGTGATGTACGCGGGCCGGATCGTGGAGACCGCCCCGGTGCACGAGCTGTACGCCCGGCCCGCGCACCCGTACACCAGGGGCCTGCTGGACTCGATCCCCCGGCTCGACCAGAAGGGCCAGGAGCTCTACGCGATCAAGGGCCTGCCGCCCAACCTGCTGCGCATCCCCCCGGGCTGCGCCTTCAACCCGCGCTGCCCGCGCGCCCAGGACGTCTGCCGGGCCGAGGTGCCGGAGCTGTTCCCGGTCGCCGAGGAGGACGGGACGCCATTGGAGGGGCGCGGCAGCGCCTGCTTCTTCTGGAAGGAGACCCTCCATGACCGTTAACGGGTCCAGCGCACTGGGCGCGGTGGTGCCGGAGGAGGTCGCCCTCGCGCGGGAGGTGCCGCGCGGCGAGCCGATCCTCGAAGTCCGGGACCTGGTCAAGCACTTCCCGCTCACCAAGGGCATCATCCTCCGGCGGCAGGTCGGGGCGGTGAAGGCGGTCGACGGGGTCACCTTCGACCTGATGCACGGTGAGACGCTCGGGATCGTCGGCGAGTCCGGCTGCGGGAAGTCCACGCTGGCCAAGGTGCTGATGAACCTGGAGCCGGCCACCTCGGGATCGGTCCGCTACAAGGGGGAGGAGATCTCCCGGCTCTCCGGGGCGGGGCTGAAGGCCGTCCGGCGGAACATCCAGATGGTGTTCCAGGACCCGTACACCTCGCTCAACCCGCGCATGACGGTCGGCGACATCATCGGCGAACCGTTCGAGATCCACCCCGAGGTGGCGCCCAAGGGCGACCGCCGCAAGGCCGTCCAGGACCTGCTGGACGTGGTCGGGCTCAACCCCGAGTACATCAACCGCTACCCGCACCAGTTCTCCGGCGGGCAGCGCCAACGCATCGGCATCGCCCGGGGGTTGGCGCTCAAGCCGGAGGTCATCATCTGCGACGAGCCGGTCTCCGCGCTGGACGTCTCGGTGCAGGCGCAGGTGATCAACCTGCTGGAGCAGCTGCAGGGCGACTTCAACCTGTCGTACATGTTCATCGCGCACGACCTCTCGATCGTCCGGCACATCTCCGACCGGGTCGGGGTGATGTACCTGGGGAAGATGGTCGAGATCGGCAGCGACGCGGAGATCTACGACCACGCGACCCACCCGTACACCCAGGCGCTGCTCTCGGCGGTGCCGGTGCCGGACCCGACGGCGCGCGAGACGCGGGACCGGATCGTGCTCACCGGCGACGTGCCCTCGCCGGCCAACCCGCCGTCCGGCTGCCGCTTCCGCACCCGCTGCTGGAAGGCGCAGCAGCGGTGCGAGGTCGAGGAGCCGCTGCTGGTCGCGCCGTCCTGGCTGGGCGACGCGGCGCGGCACGACTCGGCGTGTCATTTCGCGGCGGAGCGGGGCGTCGAGCGGGAGTCCGGCTGACACCGGCCCCCTACCAGGGCGCGTCCTCGCAGGTGGGGGCGCGCCCTTTCCCGTGACGGAAAAGAGATCTGCCGCGGGCTCGCCAAGTACCCTCCCTTCCCTGATAGTTGCTCTGCGCCCAGCGGTGGGTGCCGCGGTGCTGAGGAGGGCGGCTCTGATGGACGCGGTGGAGGTGATCGGCGGTGGCCGGGGGAGCGTGGAGCCCGGGACGCCGCTGCTGGAGGTCGACGACCTGCACGTGGAGTTCCACACCCGGGACGGGGTCGCCAAGGCGGTGAACGGGGTGAGCTACTCCGTCGCGGCGGGGGAGACGCTGGCGGTGCTGGGGGAGTCCGGCTCGGGCAAGTCGGTGACGGCGCAGGCGGTCATGGGCATCCTGGACATGCCGCCGGGGCGGATCACCGCGGGGCGGATCCTGTTCCGCGGCGAGGACCTGCTGACCATGGGCACGGCCGCCCGGCGGTCCATCCGGGGCGGGCACATCGCGATGATCTTCCAGGACGCGCTGTCGGCGCTGAACCCGGTGCTCAGCGTGGGCTACCAGCTCGGCGAGATGTTCCGGGCGCACCGGGGGGTGTCCCGCAAGGAGGCGAAGGAGAAGGCCGTCGAGCTGATGGACCGGGTGCGCATCCCGGCCGCCAGGCAGCGCGTCGGGGACTTCCCGCACCAGTTCTCCGGCGGGATGCGGCAGCGGATCATGATCGCGATGGCGCTGGCGCTGGAGCCGGACCTGATCATCGCGGACGAGCCGACCACGGCGCTGGACGTGACGGTGCAGGCACAGGTGATGGACCTGCTGGCCGACTTGCAGGCCGAGTACAACATGGGACTGATCCTGATCACCCACGACCTGGGCGTGGTCGCCGACGTCGCGGACAAGATCGCGGTGATGTACGCGGGCCGGATCGTGGAGACCGCCCCCGTCAGGGAGTTGTACGCCCGGCCCGCGCACCCGTACACCAGGGGCCTGCTGGACTCGATCCCCCGGCTCGACCAGAAGGGCCAGAACCTGCACGCCATCAAGGGCCTGCCGCCGAGCCTGCTGAGCCTGCCGGAGGGCTGCGCCTTCAACCCGCGCTGCGACCGGGCGCAGGACCGCTGCCGCACCGAACTCCCGGCGCTGACGCCGGTCACCAGCGAGTACGGGACGGAGCTGGCGGGCCGCCGCAGCGCCTGCCACTACTGGCGCGAGACGCTGCACGGCTGAGCCCGTCCACCCGCTACTTCACGAAGCCGACGTTCTCCCAGACGATGTCGGACAGGCCCTGCGCGCCGATGTTGGCGAGGTCGGCGCGGGCCCCGTACAGCTGCGGGCGCTGGTAGAGCGGCAGGACGCCGGCCACCTTCCAGAGCTCGCCGTCGGCCTGGTTGATCGCCTCGGAGGCGGTGCCCGCGTCGGCCGCGGCGGCGGCCCGGTCGAGCGCGGCGTCCACCGCCGGGCTGCCCGCGCCGACGTGGTTGGTGCCGCCGCTCTGGACGAAGTTGGCGCGGTTGCCGCTGGCCGGGAAGGGGGTGCCGATCAGCGAGTAGGCGGCGATGTCGAAGTCGTCGCGGTTGACGTACCGGTCGAAGAACTCGTTGGCGGGGGCGGTCACCGTGGTCACCTTGATGCCGACGTCCTTGAGCATGGCGGTGGCGTTGGCGGCCTCGCTCTGGGCCGGGGTGACGCCGGCCGGGACGACCATCCGCAGGTTCAGCTCGCGGCCGTCCTTCTTCCGTACGTCGCCGTCCAGCTTCCAGCCGGCCGCGTCCAGCTTGCGGGCGGCCTCGGCGGGGTCGTAGCGGGCCAGGCCCAGAGAGTTGTCGCGGTAGCCGTTCTGGTTGGTGACCAGCAGGTGGTTGTTGAGCGGGACGGCGGGCCAGTCCAGGCCGTTGAGGTCGGCGCGGATCACCACGTCCCGGTTGATCGCCTGGAAGACGGCCTGGCGCACGGTCGCGTCGCTGAGCGCCGGGGTGCGGGCGTTCAGGGTGAGCTGGCGGAAGTCCGGGCCGCCGGCCCGGCGCACCACGGCGCCCTTGGTGTTCCTGATGACCTGGTAACCGGCCACGTCCGGGCCGTTGTTGACGAGGTCGATCCGGCCCTGGGCGAAGGCGGCGGGCATCGCGTCGGGCAGCATCGCGTGGAAGACGATCCGGTCCAGCACGGGCTTGTCGCCCCACCAGGAGGGGTCGGCGACCAGCGTGACGGTCTGGGTGGCGCGGTCCAGCTGCTCGACCTTGAACGGGCCGGCGCTGACCGGGAACCCGTCCAGGTAGGAGCTGTTGAACAGCTCCGGGGTGGAGACCCTACTGGCGGGCAGCAGCGGGGCGTTGCCGGCGCTGTTGAACATCGACTGCCACTCGGAGAACGGGCGGTCGAAGGTCATCACGGCCTGGTAGTCGTCCTTGCCGCGCTCGACCGCCGAGACCAGCTCGAAGCCGGTGCTGCTGGAGGCCTTGTAGGCCGGGTCCTTCCCGTTCAGGGCGCGCCAGTTGGCCTCGATGTCGCGCCAGGTGATCGGGGTGCCGTCGGACCAGTGGGCCTTCGGGTTGAGCGTCCAGGTGACCACCTGCCGGCCGTCCCTGAGCTCCGCGTGCGCCTCCTGCAGGTAGGCGGGGTTGGGCGTCTGGGTGCCGGCGGCGTCCGAGCGGAAGAAGGTCGGCAGCAGCGGCTTGCTGACCATGACGGTCGAGGACTCGCTGCCGTCGGCGTGGATCGGCGACCACTGGCGGGAGAACTGGGCGATCGCCAGGTTCAGGGTGCCGCCCTGGCGCAGCCGGGCCCGGTCGTGCGGGTTGATGTCGATCGCGGTCAGCTTGGGCGCTGTGGTGCCGGAGGGCAGCGCGTCGCCGCCGCCCTGGCCGGCGGTGCAGGAGCAGAGCGCCAGCGAGAGCGTGAGGGCGGTGAGACCGGCGAGCAGGGCCGTCCCGTGGCGCTGGAGGCGGCGGTGCATCGGCGTGCTCCCGGGGTGGATGTGGCGGATGGTGTGGCGTCACATCTTGCTGACCGGGAGGGGGCGTTGTCGAGGGGCGGGCCCGGATGCGGGCCCGCCCCCCGTGGGCGCGGGTTCGTCGGGGACGGACGCGCCCGACCGTGCGGGTGTCCGACCGCGGACGGGTCAGACCACGAACTTGAAGGTGCGGTCCTTGTCGCCGGTCTTGTCGAACACCGAGGTGATGCCGTCCGCGACGTCCTGCGGGGTGATCACGGCGACCTGGCCGTTCTTCTTGACCTTCACCTTGTCGAACGCGGTGCCCAGCTGGGCGGCGAGCGCGTCGAGGTCCCACTTGGGCACGATCTTGCCGGAGGCGTCCGGGACGAGCGTGAGCGCCTTGGCCGCGGTCTTGGGGCCGAAGTCCCAGGTCTTCGCGCCGGCCACGACGTGCACCTTGCCCGCGGCGATCTGCTTGCCGAGGCTGTCGGCGGCGGCCTGGAGGGCCTGGGTGGAGATCTTCGGCTGGGCGGCCGTGACGGCGAGGGCGATCGGCTGGTCGGGCTTGCCGTCGGCGCGGTCGCGGTAGGCCTGCTCGATCGCCTCCAGGGCGCTCGCCGACTCCACCGCCTGCCCGGCCCGGCCGGGCACGACGATCGGCTCGCCGTTGACGTCGCCGAACTTGATGTAGCCCTCCTGGAGGCCCTGGCCGGAGCCGGCCGCGAGGGTGTCCAGGGCGGCCCGGAGCTTGGCCTTGTCGACCTTGACCTCCGGGGCGACGGCCTTGGTGCCGCCCTGGAGCGACTTGATGACGTCGACCGGGTTGTAGCTGTGCTGGGCCAGGCCGTCCACGGTGGCGGTGGTGTCGAAGCTCAGGCCGGCGACCGCCGGGTCGAGGTCCACGGCCTGGTCGCCGATCTTCAGCTTGAGCGGCTGCTGGCCGGCCTTGCCGACCGACTCGTCCAGCTGGTGGATCGCCTGGTCGCGGCTGCTGCCGCCGATCTCGGCGCCGAGCACCACGGTGCCCTTGGGGACGTCGGACTGGTTGAGCATCAGACCGGTGCCGTACGCGGCCGCGCCGAGGAACAGCACCGCGACGCCGCCGTAGACGCCCAGCTTGACCAGCTTCTTGCCGGCTCCGCCGCGCTTGGCCTTGGCGGGGGCGGCGGGCTCGGCCTTCGCCTTGGCGGGGGCCGGCGCGGGGGTGGCCTTGTCGCCCTTGGCGTCCTTGCTGCCCTTTCCACCCTTGCCCTTGCCGCCCTTGGTGTCCGTGGCGGCCTCGGGCCGGGGGCCGGGGGCCGGGGCCGGCAGCGGGGTGACCGCGGTGGCCTCCGGGTCGCCGGGCTGCGGGGCGCCGCCGGGAGCGCCCGGGAAGAGGGCGCCGGGGCCCGCCGGGGTGGCGGGGGCGTCCTGGCCGGGAGCGGTCGGGCGCTGGGCGGCGAACGGGTCGGTGCCGGTCGGGGCCGAGGCGAACAGGCCCGGCTGCGGACGGCCGTCGGCGCCGTGCGGGGCGCCGTTCCGGGGCAGGCCGGGTATCGCGGCGGGCGGCGGGGTGGTGTCGCGGATCGGCGCGAAGCCGTCGACCGAGGTGTCCTCCGGGCCCGGCTCGCCGGCCGGTCCGGCCTGCGGGTGCGGTGCGGGGGCCGGGTGGCCGTTCGCCTGGAAGTCGTTGCGCGGACCGGACTGGCGCGGGCCGCCCGCCCGGTCGTCGAGCTGCTGCCCGCCCGGCTGCTGACGGTTCCGCTGGCCGCCGCCCCGCCGGGGGAGGCCGCCCTGCTGGCCGGCGTCGGGGACGGAGGTGCCGAACGGGTCGGCGACCGGTGCGCCGAACGGGTCGGCGGTCGGCGCGAACGGGTCGGCGACCGGGGCGAAGGGATCGGCGACCGGCGTGAAGGGGGCGGCGGCCTCGTACACGCCGGGCTCCTCCACCGGGGCCTCGGCCTGGAACGGCGCGGCGGGCGCGGCCGGGCGCGGCTGCTTGCCCTGGGCGGGCACCGGGCGGCCGTTCGGGGCGCCGTTGGCGTGGGCGGCCTGGCCCGCGGCCGGGTGGGCACCCTGCGGGCGCGGCTCGGCGACGGCGCCCGGCACGGCCAGGGCCTCCGCCGCTCCGGCGGCACCGGCCGGCACGGCCGCGGGCACGGCGGCCGGGGCGGGCTCGGCGACCGGGGCCTTCTTCTGACGCGGCCGGAACCAGGCGCCGGTGGACTCCGACTCGGAGGTGGCCGGCGGGATCGGCGGGATCTGCCACTCCGGCGGCAGGTTCGGCGGGGCGGCCTGGCGGCCGCCGTCCTCCATCACGCCGAGGACGGGCGAGGTCGGCGCGGACCGGTGCCGCGGGCCGCCCGGTTCGGCGGCGGCCGCCGCCGGGGCGTCATCGCCGGGGCCGTCCTCGTTCTTGACGGCGCTGCGGACGACGACCGGCGGGATCGGACGCGAGCCGGGGATGTTGATCCGGACCCGGGTGGTCAGGGTGGTCTCGGTCTTCGGACCGTCGTCCTCGCCGCCCGACGCGGCGCCCGGTCCGGCGTCCGCCCGGTCGCCGCCGGGGAGCCCCGGTGTGCCGTAGGGCGGGGTGCCCGACGGGTAGGCGTCCGGACCCGTGCGCCGGGGCGTCGGGTGGGCGTTGTCAGATTCGCGGCTGCTCAATGCTGCTCTGCTCCGGGTTCGCGGGCGGGCCGTGCGGCGCGACCGCGGTTCGTGGTCGCCGGGCCTTGACGGGGGCGGGCGGCGGTCGGGTACGGCGTTCTGCGGGACCACCATACTGGGAAGAACAGAGCGGCGAACGGCTTCGGACAGATCCTGATACGTCCGGTTCCTCCGGTATGAGAGTAAGGCCGTACGCTCCTGACTGCGCGTCGTACGCGGTACGGTACGCCGTTCACGACCGGGGTCAGCGCGGGGGGCCGGGCACCCCGGGGAACCAGCTGGTGCGGGTGGGCAGGGTGGCGCAGATCACGCCCAGCACCGAGCCGGCGAACAGCCAGGCCAGCGAGGTGGCGTTGGACCACAGCACGTTGTCGCCCTCGGGCCGGGGCACCATCAGCAGCAGCATCGCCAGGAACCAGCCGGCCGCGGGCGCGCCCGCGCCGAGCCGGGTGCCGGTGACCCGCAGGCCGGCGTAGAAGGTGGCCGCGGTCGCGGCGAGCGCCAACAGGACCCCCACCGGCGGCCACAGGGCCTGCACAAAGGATCCGCAGACCGACACCGCGACGCCCAGCAGGAAGAACAGGGCGTAGGCGGCGATCCGGGCGGCGCGCGGGGGCTGGGGCTCGGCCAGCCGCTCCTCGCGGGTGCCGAGCACGGCGGCGGCGAGCGGGCGGCGGGTCGGCCGGGCGGCGGGCTTGCTCATCGGGTGCCCTCCTCGGCGGGCGCGGCGTCGGGCGCGAGGCCGGCGAACAGGTCGTCCTCCGGCTCGCCCGGCCCGGCCTGGCCGCGCACCAACTGGTAGTACTCGGTGGTGAACAGCGGCTGGGCCAGGTCGTTGGAGAGCGCGAAGAAGGCGCCGTCCACGGTGATCTGGGTGGCGTGGGCGGTCATCGCGGCGGTCTTGCGCCCCGCCTGCGCGGCGCCGTCCAGCACGGTGGTGACCACCCCGTCGTCGACCACGCCGGGGACGTCGGCGGGCTGCGCGACACCCGGGAAGGACGCCTTGGCGGCGGCCTCGGCGAGCCCGGCCTCGATCACCGAGCAGGGCATCCGGTTCCAGTACACCTTGGCGATCCGCCAGGCCGGGCCCAGCTCCGGCCGGTGCGCCGGGTCGGCGGCCAGCTCGTACGCGCGCATCGCGACCCGGTGCGCCTGGATGTGGTCCGGGTGCCCGTAGCCGCCGTCCGGGTCGTACGTGACCAGCACCTGCGGGCGCACCTCGCGGACCACCGCGACCAGGTGGCCGGCCGCCTCGTCGACGTCCGCCTGCCAGAAGCAGCCGGGCACGTCGTTCTCGGGCACGCCCATCATCCCGGAGTCGCGGTAGCGCCCCGGGCCGCCGAGGAAGCGGAAGTCGGACACGCCGAGGGCGCTCATCGCCTCGGTCAGCTCGCCGATCCGGTACGCGCCGAGGGTGTCGTCCCGATCGGCCGTCAGGTGGGCCAGCTCCGGGGGGATCACCTCGCCGCCCTCGCCGAGGGTGCAGGTCACCAGCGTGACCCGGGCGCCCTCGGCGGCGTACCGGGCCATGGTGGCGCCGTTGCCGATCGACTCGTCGTCGGGGTGCGCGTGGACCAGGAGGAGGCGGCGGCCGGTAGTCGCGGTCATGGGGTGAAGCCTAACGACCGCCGTGGCGCGGTCAGAGCCTCAGGCCGTTGATCATTCCGGCGAGGTTGCTGGTGACCTGGCTGATCGACGGGGCGATCGAGCTGGAGGCCAGGTAGAAGCCGAGCAGCGCGCAGACGATCGCGTGCGCCAGCTTCAGGCCGGACCGGCGGATCAGGATCACCACGATGACCAGCATCAGCACGGCGGCGGAGATGTTCATGGCCATGTCGGCTCACACCCCTTCTCGGGCACGCCGCCTCCGGGGAGGCGGCGAGGGACGGTGCGGGACTGGGGGCTGCGGGCGACCGCGGTCCGGGACGGGGCCGGACGGCCGCTCGCGCGACAAGTCATACCCGATGGGTAAGGGTGGCATTACCCTCGGTGAGGCCACGCGCGCCGGGGCATCGTGGCATCCGAGGGGCGCATGGGCCGGTCGGAGGCGGTTTGGACCCCTTTGGGGCGTACTTGCCGACGATGCTCCGAACGAGTGATCAGTGCACGCCCGGGGGTGGTGGTCCGGCGTCATAAGGTCTGGTGCCATGACCTCCCACACCCCTGCCGACACCTTCCCACGGCAGTACGCGCGGACCCTGCGCTACACCGTCGGCGCGCCCCGCTCCTTCTCCGTCGCGCCCGACGGCTCGCGGGTCGTCTTCCTCCGCTCCGGCTCGGGCCGCGACCGGGCCAACCTGCTCTGGACCCTCGACACCGCCACCGGCGAGGAGCGGGTCGCCGCCGACCCGGCCGCGCTGCTCGGCGGCGGCGGGGAGGACCTGTCGCCGGCCGAGAAGGCCCGCCGCGAGCGCAGCCGCGAGGGCTCGGCCGGCATCGTCGGCTACGCCCTGGACGCGGCCGGCGCGCTGGCCGCCTTCGCCCTCTCCGGCCGGCTGTTCACCGCCGACCTCGGCACCGGTGCCACCGCCGAACTGCCCGCCGAGGGCCCGCTGTTGGATCCGCGCCCGTCGCCTGACGGCGCCCACGTCGCGTACGCCAACGCCGCCGGCGAGCTGCGGCTGACCCGCACCGACGGCGGCGGCGACCGGGTGCTCGCCGAGCCGGACGGCCCGAACGTCACCTGGGGCCAGGCCGAGTTCATCGCCCAGGAGGAGATGGACCGCGACCGCGGCTTCTGGTGGTCCCCGGACAGCGACCGGCTGCTGGTCGAGCGCGCCGACGACAGCCCGGTGCGCCGCTGGTGGATCGCCGACCCGGCGAACCCGGACCGCGAGCCCGCCGAGGTCGCCTACCCGGCGGCCGGCGGCGCCAACGCGGAGGTCGGGCTCTGGCTGCTCGACCTGTACGGCGGGCGCACCGAGGTGGTCTGGGACCGCGAGGCCTACCCGTACCTGGGCCGGGTGCACTGGTCGAAGGGCGGCGTGCCGCTGCTCCTGGTCCAGACCCGCGACCAGCGCGGCCAGCGGATCCTCGGCCTGGACACGGCCACCGGCGCCACCGAGGTGCTGCACGAGGAGAAGGACGGCGCCTGGCTGGAGCTGTTCCAGGGCGCACCGGCCTGGACCCCGGACGGCAAGCTGGTCCGGATCTCCGACGAGGGGGGAGTGCGGGCGCTGGTGATCGGCGACCGCGCCGTGACCGGGGCCGACCTGCACGTCCGCTCGGTCGTCGCGGTCACCGAGCGGGAGGTGTTCTTCAGCGCCGCCGGCGGCGCCGAGGAGACCGACCCCGAGCCGGGCTGGATCGGCGTCGGCCGGATCAGCCACGACGGCACGCGGCTGGGCTGGGAGTCCGCCAACGGCCGGCCGTTCACCTCCGTCACCAGCGCGGTGCACGGCGGCGGGATCACCGTCCGGGCCACCGCCGAGCCCGACCTGCCCGGCACCCTGGTCACCGTCGCCCGGGACCTGCCGGAGGGCCTGGCGGTCGACGACGTCGCCACCATCGCCTCGTACGCCGAGACCCCGGCCATCACCGCCCGCCCGGTCTTCCGCTTCGCCGGCGAGCGCCGCATCCCGTCCGCCGTCTTCCTGCCCACCGGCTACGACCGCGAGCGGGACGGCCTGCTGCCCGTCCTGATGGACCCGTACGGCGGCCCGCACGGCCAGCGCGTCCTCCAGGCGCACAACCCGCACCTCAACTCGCAGTGGTTCGCCGACCAGGGCTTCGCGGTGGTGGTCGCCGACGGGCGCGGCACCCCCGGGCGCGGGCCGGCCTGGGAGAAGTCGATCGCCTTCGACTTCGCCGGGGCCACCCTGGACGACCAGGTGGAGGCGCTGCGGGCGCTCGCCGAGGAGTTCCCGCTGGACCTCGACCGGGTCGCCGTCCGCGGCTGGTCGTACGGCGGCTACCTCTCCGCGCTCGCCGTGCTGCGCCGCCCGGACGTCTTCCACGCGGCGGTGGCCGGGGCGCCGGTCACCGACTGGGAGCTGTACGACACCCACTACACCGAGCGCTACCTGGGCGACCCGGCCGAGCGGCCCGAGGTGTACGCCGCCAACTCGCTGAGCGGGTACGCGGCCGGGCTGGAGCGCCCGCTGATGATCATCCACGGGCTGGCGGACGACAACGTGGTGGCCGCGCACACCCTGCGGCTGTCCTCGGCGCTGCTCGCCGCCGGGCGTCCGCACACCGTGCTGCCGCTGTCCGGCGTCACCCACATGACCCCGCAGGAGGAGGTCGCGGAGAACCTGCTGCTGCTCCAGGTCGACTTCGTGAAGCGCTCGCTGGGCGTGTGACACCCGTCTGACCAGCGCTTTCGGCGGCCGGTGCCCCTGACGGGGGTACCGGCCGCCGGCATGACATCCGTCATGCCGAAGGCACGACGGCGGACACTGCCGCCGCCACCCGCCCGCGCGGGACTCTGAGGTGGTGCGAACAGCACCGGTCGTGACACCACGAGCGTGACACCGTCAGGGAAGAGGAGCCGGGCAATGGTTACCGAGGTGGCCGCCTTCCGCGGCGTGGGCAAGAGCTACGGGCGGGTGCGCGCCGTGGACGGACTGGACCTCGTGCTCCGACCGGGCGAGACCGTCGCCCTGCTCGGGCCGAACGGCGCCGGGAAGTCCACCAGCCTGGACCTGCTGCTCGGCCTGCGCGAGCCCGACCGGGGCAGCGTGACCCTGTTCGGCGGCGCCCCGCGGGCCGCGATCGAGGACGGCCGGGTCGGCGCGATGCTGCAGAGCGGCGGGCTGATGTCCGACGTCAAGGTGCGCGAGCTGGTGCAGCTCGCCTGCGACGTGCACCCGCGCGGCCGGTCGGTCACGGAGGTGCTGACCGACGCCGGGATCACCGAGTTCGCGGAGCGCCGGGTCGACAAGCTGTCCGGCGGCCAGGAGCAGCGGGTCCGCTTCGCCCTGGCCATCGCGGGCGACAACGACCTGATCGTGCTCGACGAGCCCACCACCGGCATGGACGTCAGCGTGCGGCAGTCGTTCTGGGCGAGCATGCGCGCCCAGGCCGACGCCGGGCGCACGGTGCTGTTCGCCACCCACTACCTGGAGGAGGCCGACTCGATCGCCGACCGCGTCCTGGTACTGCACCGCGGCCGGCTGATCGCCGACGGCAGCTCGGCGGAGATCAAGGCACGGGCCGGCGCCCGCCGGATCGCCTTCGAACTCCACGACGCGGACGGCGGGTTCGAGGAGTCCGTGCTGCGCACCCTGCCCGGCGTGCAGTCGCTGGACGTCACCGCGAGGGTCCCGGGGGTGCGGACGGTGCGGATCCGGACCGCGGACGCCGACGCCACCGCGGCCGGGATCTACCGGGCGGGGCTGTACCCGCGCGGGCTGGAGGTGGCCGGCGTGGGCCTGGAGCAGGCCTTCCTGACCATCACCGGCGAACTGGACCGCCAGGACGGCGCCCGGAGCACCGACGAGCAGAGCACCGACGAGCGGAGCGCCGACAAGGAGAGCGTGCGATGACCACCCTGATCAAGCTGGAGATCCTGCGGACCCTGCGCAACCGGCGCTACCTGCTCTTCACCATCGCCTACCCGGCGCTGATGTACTTCTTCTTCATCAACGCCTACGGCTCCACCCAGCTGGCCGGCGGCCTGCCGGTGAAGACCTACTTCATGGTCTCGATGGCCACCTTCGGCGCCGTCGGCGCGGTGCTGACCGGCAGCGCGCAGCGGATCTCGCTGGAGCGCAAGAGCGGCTGGGTGCGCCAGCTGCGGCTGACCGCGCTGCCCGGCCGGGCGTACACCGTCGGCAAGATCGCGGCGACCGCGGTCACCACGCTGCCGGCGATCCTGGTGGTCTTCGCGGTCGGCGCGAGCCAGGGGGTCTCGCTGACCGTGCCGCAGTGGGCCGGACTGACGGCCGCGCTCTGGCTGGGCAGCTTCGTCTTCGCCGCGCTCGGGGTGGCGCTCGGGTACGCGGCCGCGCCGGACGCGGTGCAGCCGATCGTGATGATCACCTACATGGCGATGGCCCTGCTCGGCGGCACCTGGTTCCCGGTGAGCGGCTCGCTGGAGAAGTTCGCCCGGTTCAACCCGGTGTACCTGTACAACCAACTGGCCGGCTTCACCCGGCCCGGGCACTCCCTGGACACCGTCGCGGTCGCCGGGCTGGCCGGCTTCCTCGTGGTGTTCGCCGCCGCCGCGGCGGCGCTGTACCGCCGCGACACCCGCCAGGCATGATGACCGGCATGAGTGACGCGCGCCGGACCCACCGCACCGACGAACCGCCGGAGGCGGGAGCGGCGCGCGCCTCCTTCATGAACGTGCCCGGCTCCCCAGTGGAGACCAGGCGGCAGCTGCTGGTCAAGGTCGCCTGGATGCTGCTGTGGATGCTCTACCTGGCCTACCCGGCCGGCGACCTGCTGAGCGGCGCCCACACCACGGCCGGGACGGTGCTCGGCTGGTGCTGCCTGGCCGGGTTCGTGGGCGCCTACGTGCTGCTGGTGATCTTCCGCTCGCAGGCCGGGATGCGGCCGCGGGCCTGCCTGGCGATCGTCACGACGATGGTCGCGCTGGCCGTCGCCACCTCGGTCGTCCTCGGCTCCGCCTTCCTGACGCTGTTCATCTACGCCTCGGTGTGCGTCGCCATCATCACGTCGGCCCGGTACGCGCTGCGGGTGCTGATCGCCATGGCCGTGCTCACCGCCGTGGTCGGGGCGGCGATCGGGGCGGGCAACGACAACATCACCACCTTCGCGCTCAGCGCCTTCCTCTCCGGTGTCGCGATGACCGGGCTGCAGCGGCTGGTCGCCACGATGAAGGAGCTGCGCGAGGCCCGGGCCGCGGTCGCGCACCTGGCCGCCTCCGAGGAGCGGCTGCGGATGGCCCGCGACCTGCACGACCTGCTCGGGCACTCGTTGTCGCTGATCACCCTGAAGAGCGAGCTGGCCGGGCGGTTCATGGACGCCGGCAAGGACGAGGCGGCGCGGGCGCAGGTCGCCGACATCGAGCAGGTCGCCCGGCAGTCGCTGATCGACGTCCGGGAGGCGGTGACCGGCTTCCGCCGGCCGACCCTGCCGGTGGAACTGGCCGCCGCCCGTACCGCGCTGGCCGCCGCGCAGGTCCGGCTGGAGGCCGCGCCGGAGCTGGTGGACGCCTGGCCGTCGCTGGCCGAGGAGGAGACGGGCGCGCTGGCCTGGGCGCTGCGCGAGGCCGTGACCAACGTCGTCCGGCACGGCGAGGGCGCCACCGTCTGCACGGTCACGGCGGACGAGAGCTGGGAGGCGAGCGGCGAGCGGTACGCCGTCCTGGAGATCGTCGACAACGGGCGCGGGCCGGGCAAGTCCCAGCCGGGCAACGGGCTGTCCGGGCTGGAGGAGCGGCTGGCGCTGGTCGGCGGGCGGCTGGAGACCGGGCCGGGGGAGCGTGGGCGGGGCTTCCGGCTGCGGGCCTCGGTGCCGCTGCGGACGGCGCCCACTGCGGCGCCGGCGCCCGTGTCGAAGCCTCTTTAGGGCTGCCGCGCAGGCCGTCAGGCCAGGGGGAGCTCCAGGACGAAGCGGGCGCCGCGCGGGGCGTGGGCGACCCGCAGGGTGCCGCCGTGCCGCGTGGCGATGTCCGCGGCGATGGCCAGGCCCAGGCCGCTGCCGCCGGAGTCCCGGCTGCGGGCCTCGTCCAGCCGGGTGAACGGCTCGAAGATCCGCTCGCGGTCCTCCGGCGGCACGCCCGGGCCGTCGTCCCGGACCTCCAGGACGCAGCCGTGCGCGGTCCGCCGCGCGGACAGCACCACCTCGGCGGACGCGTGCCGCCTGGCGTTGTCCAGCAGGTTGCGCACCAGCCGGTGCAGCCGGATGCGGCTGCCGAGCACCGGCACCGCCTCGGGCGCGTCCACCCGCAGGGCGAGCCGGGCGCCGAGGCCGGGGCGGTACTGGTCGGCGAGCTCGCGCAGCACGGCGGACAGGTCGACGGTGGTGAGTCGGCCGGCCGTCGCCGGGTGCGCGCCCCGGGCCAGGAACAGCAGGTCCTCGGTGAGCTGCTGGAGCCGCTCGACCGAGGTGAGCGCCTCCCGGGTGGTGGCCGGCCAGTCGGTGCGGTCGGGGTGCGCCAGCGACACCTCCAGATTGGTGCGCAGCGCGGCGATCGGGCTGCGCAGCTCGTGCGAGGCGTCCGCGACGAAGCGCTGCTGCTGCACGGCCGAGCGCTCCAGCCGGTCCAGGGTGGCGTTGGTGGTCCGGGCCATCCGGGTGAGCTCGTCGCCGGCGGGCGGCACCGGGACGCGGCGGTCCAGCCGGTGCTCGCCGATCTCGGCCAGTTCGGCGCGGATCGCCTCCACCGGGCGCAGCGCCCGGCTGGTCGCCGCCCAGGCCGTCAGCGCGACCAGCAGCGCGGCGGCCGGCACGCCCACCTGCAGCACCGGGTCGATGGTGTGCAGCGAGGCCTCGGCGGCGAACGGGGTGGCCAGCACGTACACGGTGAACGGGCCGACCACCGGCTTGACCGGCTGGCCGTTCTCGTCGTTCTGCCGCAGCAGCGGGCTCCAGCTGCCCAGCGCGGTGAAGGTGCGCCCCGAGTAGCGGTTGGCGGCGGCCTCCCCGGCCGGGCCGATGGCGACCCGCTGGACCGACTGCCAGTCGTCCGGCGCGAGTTTCGGTACGGCGGCGGGCGGGTCCCCGGCCAGGTGCTGGGTGGTCAGCGGGCCGCCCATGGTCAGCACCCGGCCGTCGCTGTCCAGCACGAGGTACGGCAGCCGCCCGTAGTCCGCGAGCTGCTGGCCGTGCTTGTAGCCGCTGCTGATCTCGCGGGCCTGGGCCTGGGCGTCCGCCTCGGCCGCCTCCAGCTGGGCGTCGTACATGTGGCCGCGCAGCCACCAGGCGCCGACGCCGAGCAGCAGCAGCGCGGCCAGGCCGGCCGCCAGCGAGGTGCGCAGCCGGGTGGAGAGCCTGCCGGGCACCGGTCAGGCCTCCAGCCGGTAGCCGACGCCGCGCACGGTGGTGATCGAACGGACGCCGAACGGCGCGTCCACCTTGCGGCGCAGCATGCTGACGTACACCTCGACGATGGACTCCTCGCCGTCGAAGGCGATGTCCCACACCTCGTCGACGATCCGGCGCTTGGACAGCACCTCGCCGGGGTGCTCGGCCAGGCAGCGCAGGACGGCGAACTCCCGCTCGGTGAGGGTGATCTCGGCGCCGCCCCGGCCGCAGCGGCGGCCCGCCGGGTCCAGCCACAGGTCGCCGACCCGCAGCAGCGGGCCCGGCGTCTGGCTGCGGCGGATCAGCGCGCGCAGCCGGGCCAGGAAGACCAGGTAGGAGAACGGCTTGGTGAGGTAGTCATCGGCGCCGGTGTCCAGGCCCTCGGCCTCGTCGTACTCGCCGTCCTTGGCGGTCAGCATCAGGATCGGGGTGGTGACGCCGTCGGCGCGCAGTGCCTCGCACACCTTGTAGCCGTTCAGGCCGGGCAGCATGATGTCGAGCACGATCGCCCGGTAGGCGTGCCGCTGGGCCAGCCGCAGGCCGGTGAGGCCGTCCGGGGCGAGGTCGACGGTGTAGCCCTCGACCTCCAGGCCGCGCCGTACGGCCGCCGCGACCTGGGCGTCGTCCTCCACCACCAGAATCTCCATGCGGATCAGGATGCCACCGGCGCCGGATCCGTTCCTTAAGCCGTCTTCAGCTTTCTCAGCCCCGCTTCAGGGGCGCGGGTGCATGCTCTCGCCGTTTCCGCCGATCAGTTCGAGTCGGTGCCTGACACGGGAGGTGCCGGCGGATGACCGTACTGGAGGGTCCTCCGTTGCCCCGCCCTCCGCTGCCCGGTCCGCCGGGGCCCGCCCGCCACCGGCGGCCGCGCCGCACGCCGCCGCCCAGCCTGGTGATGGCGGCCGGGACGGTGGTCTCCCGGGCCACCGGCTTCGTCCGCTCGGCACTGCTGGTGGCGGTCCTCGGCTCGGGGCTGCTCGCGGACGGGTACAACGTGGCCAACACGGTGCCCAACCTGCTGTTCGTGCTGCTGATCGGCGGCGCCCTGAACACCGCGCTGGTGCCCCACCTGGTGCGCGCCGCCAAGGAGTCGGCGGACGGCGGGGCGGCGCACGTCGACCGGCTGGTGACGGTGCTGGTGGTCACCCTGCTGGTGCTGACGGCGGTGGTGGTGCCGGGCGCGCCGTACCTCGTGCGGGCCTACACCGCTTACGGCGGTGCGCAGTTGGACCGGACGGTGCTGCTGGCGTACCTGTGCCTGCCGCAGGTGTTCTTCTACGGGCTGTTCACGGTGCTCGGCCAACTCCTCAACGCCCGGCAGCGGTTCGCGCCGATGGCCTGGGCGCCGGTGCTCAACAACCTAGTGGTGATCGGGGTGTTCGCCGGGTACCTCGGCCAACGGTCCTTCTCCACGGCCGACGTGACCGTGCTCGGGGCCGGTACGACGGCCGGGGTGGTGGCGCAGAGCCTGGTGCTGCTGCCCTGCCTGCGGGCCGCCGGGGTGCGGCCCCGGCCGCGCTGGGACTGGCGGCAGGCCGGGCTCGGCGAGCCGCTGCGGGCCGCCGGGTGGACGCTGCTGCTGGTGCTCGGCGACCAGGTGGGCTACTGGGTGGTGACCCGGCTGTCGACCTCGGTCGGCGCGCGGGCCGCCGAGGCCGGGCTGCCGGGCGTCGGGTACACCGCGTACAGCAGCGCGTACCTGCTGTGGATCGTGCCGCACGGGGTGGTCACGGTGTCGGTGGTGACGGCGGTCGTCCCCGCGCTCACCGCCGCCGCCGACTCCCCGCGGGCCGTCCGCGCGCTGCTCGCCCGCACCGTCCGCACCATCGCGGTGGTCACCGTCCCGGCGGCCTGCGCGTTCGCGGTCCTCGCGCCGCAGCTGTGCGCGCTCGCCTTCGGACACGGGAGCACCGGCGCCGACGACGTGCGGGCCATCGCCGGGATGCTGACCGCCTTCGCGCCCGGCCTGGTCCTGTACTCCGCCGGCTACGCGCTGACCCGCGTCTTCTACGCGCTCGGCGACAGCCGTACGCCCTTCCTGCTCAACCTGCTGCCGGTCGCCGCCACGGCGCTGGGCGCGGTGCTCTGCCACCGGCTGCTGCCGCTGCGCTGGGCCGTCACCGGGATGGCCGGCTGCTACGGGGCGTCGTTCCTGCTCACCTGCGCGGCCGCCGCCCTGCTGCTGCGCCGGCGGCTCGGGCCGCTGCGGGTCCTGGGAGCCCACGGGAAGCCGCTGCTGGCGGCCCTGCCGGCCGCCGCGGGCGCCTGGTGGGCCACCCGGTACGGCCTCCTGCCGGCCGCCGCCGCCCTCGCCGTCGGCTACCTCCTGCTCGCCCACCTCCTCCGGATCGAAGAACTGTCCGTCCTCACCACACGATTGCGCAGGCGCCCATGACCCTCCTCCCCAGCGACGTCGCCCGGGTCCTCGACTTCCTCCTCCCCGAGGGCCACCCCCTGCGCGCCCAGGTCCCGCACCTGCGCGTCGAGTCCCGCTGCCGGTGCGGCTGCAGCACCGCCCTGTTCGCCGGCGTCCAGGACGGCGCCCGCTCGGAGGTGGTCGCCGAGGCGGCGATCGGCTCCGACGGCGAGATCCTGCTCTTCGCCGAGGACGGCCGGCTCTCCTGGCTGGAGGTCTGCTCCTGGACCGACCCCAAGCTCACCCTCGTCGACGCCGCCCGCTACCTCGGCGGGGAACCCGGGCGGCCGGAGTGAGCGTCGTACCGGGCATGCCCACCGTTCTCATCCTCGGCTTCGACCCGCACACCGTCCCCGGCGTGGACGGCGACGCGGTGCGGGCCCTCCTCGACGCCGAACTCGCCCGCTTCACCGAGCACGGCATCGACGCCGCCGTGACCCTGGTCGCCCCCGACGACACCGCCGAACCCGCCGTCGTGGCGGCCCTCGCCGGGCGCCGCTGGGACGTCGTCGTCATCGGCGGCGGCATCCGCAAGCCCGAACCGGCGCTGCCGTTCTTCGAGGCGGTCGTCAACCTGGTCCGCCGTCACGCCCCGCAGGCGGCCGTCGCCTTCAACACCAGCCCCGCCGACAGCGTCGAGGCCGCCCGCCGCTGGCTGCCGTAGCGGGACGCCGGCCCGGCCTTCAGTCCGCGCCGGGCCCGCGCTCAGCCGAGGTCGCCCAGGGGACGGCGGTAGGCGAGGGCGGGGCGGTCGGCGAGGAGGAACCGGTGGCTGAGCGCGAAGCCGTTGCGGGCGAGGACGGCCTGGGAGGCGGGGTTGTCGACGGTGGTGACGGCGGTCAGGACGGTCAGGCCGTAGGCGGTGGCCGCGAGGCGGCAGGCCTCGGCGACGGCGGCCTTCGCGACGCCGCGGCCGGCGGCCGACTCGGCGATCCGGTAGCCGAGTTCGGCGCTGCCGTCGGCGAGGTCGACGAGGTTGGCGCGGCCGACCAGCCCGCCGGCCGCGTCGAGCACCACGTGGAACCGGCAGGTGCCCTCGGCCTGTTCGGCGAGGAGGGCGGCGTGGCGGTCCGCGAAGCCGGTGAAGTAGGCGTCGCCGCGGTCCGGGATGCTGCGGGCGAAGTACGCGCGGTTGGCGCGTTCGAAGGCCAGCAGGGCCTCGGCGTGGTCGGGGCGCAGGGGTTCCAGGGTGATCATTGCGCCAGTCTGGCCCGCAGCGCCCCGGTGAACCACCGGAATACCCCGGTGAGGCTCTCCGGGACGGGCCAGCCGTTGATGACCGCCAGCAGCTGCCAGTAGCGCTCGGCGCGCGGGTCGTCGGCGGTCTCCAGGCGGTCGAGCAGCCAGCGCCGCAACCCGGCGTCGTCGGGGCGGCCGAAGGTCTCGGCGTAGGCGGCGGTGAGGGCGTCGAGGACGGGGTCGGCCGCGGGGGAGGCGGGGTCGGTGCCGGCGGCCAGCGCCGCACCGACCAGGGACCGTACGGTCTCGGTGAGCGCGTGGTGCAGCCCGCCGCGGTCGCCCTCGGCCCGTTCGGCGGCCTGCTGTTCGGCCATCCGCCGGACGGCCGCGCGGAAGTCCGGGTCCTGGACGAGTTCACCGAGTTCGACCCAGGCCTCGACCTGCTCCGTCCGTGGCTCGTCCGGCAGTTCGGGCATGGCGGAGCGCATCATGGCGACGAACTCGGGGTTGGCGTCCAGGCCGCCGAAGGCCTCGTCGACGAAGTCGTGGACCAGGCGCCGGCGTTCGGCGTCGGAGAGTTTGGCGAGCTTGTGCATGAGTCCCATCTCCTCGGGTGTGGAAGCGCGTTGGGCGACGGCGAGCAGCACCGCCCGGCGCAGCCGGAGGGTGCGGATCTGCACCTCCAGCGCCTCGGCGTGTGCGGCGGCCACCTCGTGCAGCGGGGCCTCCCGTTCCAGCACCCGGCGGATCGCGGGCAGGTCGAGCCCGAGTTCGCGCAGGGTGCGGACGAGGTCCAGCCGGGCGAGGGCGTGCACGTCGTACAGCCGGTAGCCGGCGGCGCTGCGCCCGGTGGGCGGGACGAGGCCGGTGTCGGCGTAGAACCGGATGGTCTTGACGGTGAGTCCGGTGCGCCGGGCGAGGTCGCCGATCGGGTAGAGCGTTTCGCTGCCGTCCATGGGGACCACTCTGGACTCTCCCCTTACCGGAGACGCAAGCCCGCGGCCCTCTAAGGTCGTGGCCATGAACGACACTGACAACGGGGCCTCGATCCGCGTGCTGCTCGCCGAGGACCAGGGGATGGTCCGGGAGGCGCTGGCCGCGCTGCTCGGGCTGGAGGGGGACATCGACGTCGTCGCGCAGGTCGGCCGCGGGGACGAGGTGGTGGCGGCGGTGCTCGCGAACGACGTGCAGGTCGCCGTGCTGGACATCGAGATGCCGGGGATGACGGGCATCGAGGCGGCCGCGGAGCTGCGCGACCGGGCGCCCCGGACCAAGGTGGTCATCGCGACGACCTTCGGCCGGCCCGGCTACCTGCGCCGGGCGATGGAGTCGGGCGCGGACGCGTTCCTGGTGAAGGACGCGCCGGCCGCCGAGCTGGCGGAGGCGATCCGCCGGGTGCTGCGCGGCGAGCGGGTGATCGACCCGGTGCTGGCCGCCGCCGCGCTGGCCGAGGGCGCCAACCCGCTGACCCCGCGCGAGCGGGACGTGCTGGGCGCGGCCGCCGACGGCGCGGTGAACGCGGACATCGCCCGGCGGCTGCACCTCTCCGAGGGGACGGTGCGCAACTACCTGTCGATGGCGATCCAGAAGACCGAGGCCCGCAACCGCACCGAGGCGGTCCGGATCGCCCGGGAGAAGGGCTGGCTGTGACGGGAGTCAGTTGAGCCGGTGCCGGGCCGCCCGGGCCTCCTGCCGGACCTTGGCGGCGGTGTCCGGGTCGAAGGCGTCGAGGATCTGCGCGTAGGCGTCCATCTCCGCCGAGCCGCCGAGGAAGTCCCCGGTGCGGACGAGGAGTTCGGCCCGTTCCAGGCGCAGCTGGGCGGGGTGCCGGGGCAGCAGCAGGGCGAGTTCGGTGGCCCAGAGCTGGGTGCGGGCGTGCTCGGGGCGGTCGGCGGCCCAGAGCCGGATGTTGCCGAGCACCCGCAGCACGACCTCCAGCGGCTGGGCCGGGGTGAGCAGGGCGGGGGTGAACTCCGCCCCGGCGGCGGCGACCAGCCGTTCGACGTCCGCCGGGTCGAGCAGCCGCCCGCCGTGGAACGGGTCGGCCAGGACGTAGTCCTCGCCGCCGGCCGGGCCGCCCACCGCGACGATGAAGTGGCCGGGCAGCGCGATGCCGTGGACGGTCAGCCCGGCCCGCCGGCCGACCGCCATCCACACCAGGGAGAGCGTGATCGGCAGCCCGCGCCGGCGCCGCAGCACCTCGGGCAGCAGCGAGGACTCCAGCCGCCGGTAGTCCGACTGCCGCCCGTGGAAGCGCTCCCGCCCGCCGAGCACCGCGGCGAGCAGGGCGGCGGTCTCCTCCGGCCCGGTCGGCGCCCGCTCGGCGACGGCCGTCCGGACCGCCGCCGCGTGCCGCTCGAACGCGGCCTCGCAGGCGGCGAGCAGCGCGTCCACGCCCGGCGGTTCGCCGGGGTCGCCGGGGTCGGGCACCATGCCGTGCTCGGCGGCGGCGAGCAGGCACAGCAGCACCGGGTCGGGCTGCTCGGCGCGGGCGGCGGTCCGGAAGCGGTCTCTGCTCTGCTCGGTCACGGTGACGGCGACGGCTTTCGTACGGCGGACGGACAAGGCGGCGGACGGACGATCGGGCGGGCGATCGGACGAACGGACGGACGGTACGGCCTGGCGGCTACCCCTGGGGGAGGAGCGCGTAGTGGTAAGTGTGACTGGTCGTGAAGCCGAGTCCGTCATAGAGCGCGATCGCCCCCGCGTTCTCCGCCTCGACCTGGAGGTAGCCGCCGCTCGCGCCCTCCTCGGCCGCGCGCGAGGCGAGCACCGCCATGACCGTCGTCGCCAGTCCGGCCCGCCGGGCGTACGGCTGGACCTCGATCGCGCCGAAGCAGGCCCAGGCGCCCTCGATGACGCAGCGTCCGATCGCCGGCGGCGGCTGCCCGGGGGCGCCCGGCACGGTGGCGAACCAGACCGAGGGCCCGCCGTGCAGCACCCGCCGGGCCGCCTCCTCCAGCGTCGGGTCGCCGCTCACCCGCCGGTACACCGACAGCCACCGGTCGTCCGCGGTCCGCGCGAGGCGCACCCTGTCGTGCCCGGCGCCGGCCCGGGCGAGCCCGGCCAGCGGGGCGGTGCGGACCAGGGTGGGCGCGTACCCGGCGCCGAGCCGGTCGAGTTCGGCGACCAGCGCCGGGGGTGAGCCGGGGGAGATCACCTCGACGTACGCGGGCAGTCCGCGCGCCGCGTACCAGGCGCGGACGGCCGCCAGCGCCCGGGGCAGCGGCAGTCCCGGGTCCCCGAGCGCCTGGACGGAGTTGGCCCGCCGGGTGAACCCGGCGGCGGCGCGCAGCGTCCACTCGCCGAGCGGCTCCTGCTCGACGGCCGGCCAGCCGCGGCCCGCGATCCGCTGCAGTTCGACCGGCGCGGTGACCGGCAACGGGACGCGCCGGGCCGGGAACGGCGGCACGGTCTTGCCTGCGACCAGCAGCTTCTCCGGCAAGAACACCGGATCGCCGGTTCGAGGGGCGATCGTCAACCCATGATCGTCCCACGATGTGAGCACGCCGATCGAATCCCGGAACACCGGCCGGTCGTCCACGAACTCCGCGAGGCGGCGGACGGACACGCGTCGTCCCACGTCAGAGCGGTCTATCCGGACTTCCGGACGGTCGCCGACCGGGTCGTGCGTCGCCATCTGGCCACCTCCTGTGCATTTGCGGTCTCCGACCCGCGATACTAGGGGCGGGCATCGACGACGCCGCGCTCACCGCGCACGGCAGCAGAACAGAACGGGCCACCAGGCCCTTCCGAGGAGGAACGACAGCGTGACCTACGTCATCGCGCAGCCTTGTGTCGACGTGAAGGACAAGGCGTGCATCGAAGAGTGCCCGGTTGACTGCATCTACGAGGGCGAGCGATCGCTCTACATCCACCCGGATGAGTGTGTCGACTGTGGCGCGTGCGAGCCGGTCTGCCCGGTCGAGGCGATCTTCTACGAGGACGACACTCCGGAGGAGTGGAAGGACTACTACAAGGCGAACGTCGAGTTCTTCGACGACCTGGGTTCCCCCGGCGGCGCCTCCAAGCTCGGTCTGATCGAGCGTGACCACCCGTTCATCGCCGCTCTGCCGCCGCAGAACGCCGACCACTGACGATCGGTGGCACAACAGCTGTGAGTACCAACAGCACGCGCGCGCCGTTCCCGGGTCACCCGGGGGCGGCGCGCCGCGTTTCGGACAAGCTCCCCGTCTTCCCCTGGGACAAGCTGGAGCCGTACAAGGCGACCGCCCTGGCCCACCCCGGCGGGCTCTGCGACTTCTCCGTCGGCACCCCGGTGGACCCGGTCCCCGAGGTGATCCAGAAGGCGCTGGCCGCGCACACCGACACCCCCGGCTACCCGACCGTCTGGGGCCCGCTGGAGCTGCGCGAGGCGATCGCCGGCTGGCTGCACCGCCGCCTCGGCGCGGAGACCGGCCCGCAGGCCGTGCTCCCGACCGTCGGCTCCAAGGAGCTGGTGGCCTGGCTGCCGACCCAGCTCGGCCTCGGCCCCGGCGACCAGGTCGCCTACCCGCGCCTGGCCTACCCGACCTACGAGGTGGGCGCCCGGCTGTGCGGCGCCGAGCCGGTCGAGTACGACTCGGTGGACGAGCTGGACGGCTCCCGGGTGCGCCTGCTCTGGGTGAACTCGCCGTCCAACCCGACCGGCCGGGTGCTGGGCGCGGACGAGCTGCGCCGGGCCGTCGAGTGGGCCAGGGAGCACGGGGCGCTGCTGGTCAGCGACGAGTGCTACCTGGAGCTGGGCTGGGAGGCCGAGCCGGTCTCCGTCCTGCACCCGGACGTCTGCGGCGACGGCCACGAGGGCCTGCTGGCCGTCCACTCGCTCTCCAAGCGCTCCAACCTGGCCGGCTACCGCGCCTCCTTCGTGGCGGGCGACCCGGTGGTGGTCAGGGAACTGCTGGAGGTGCGCAAGCACGGCGGCATGATCGTGCCGGCGCCGGTCCAGGCGGCGACGGTCGCCGCGCTCGCGGACGACGCCCACGTGGCCGAGCAGCGCGAGCGGTACGCGGCCCGGCGCTCGGCGCTGCGGGCGGCGCTGGAGGCGTACGGCTTCCGGATCGAGCACTCCGAGGCGAGCCTCTACCTGTGGGCGACCCAGGACCGCCCGTGCTGGGAGACCGTGGCCGAACTGGCCGGGCTGGGCATCCTGGTGGCGCCCGGCGACTTCTACGGGCCGGCCGGCGACCGCTTCGTGCGGGTCGCGTTCACGGCGACCGACGAGCGGGTCGCCGCGGCCGTGGAGCGGCTGGGCGCGGCGAGCTGACCGCGACCGCGCCGAGCTCGGCGCGCCGACCGTAGCGGGCGACCGTACGGCGAAGGGGGCCGGTGTCACGGACACCGGCCCCCTTCGGGGTTCTCCCCGAGCCGGGGGTTGTGCGGCGGCGGGGGTTACAGCGGCAGGCCGCTGAGGCTGCCGCCGCTCAGGTTGCCGCCGCCCAGGCCGCCCAGCAGGCCGCCGAGCGGGCCGAGCGCGCCGGTGAGACCGGACAGCGGGCTGTTCGCGCCGAGGTCGGCACCGCCGAGGCGGTTGGCCGACCCGTGCTCGGCCAGGCCGAGCACGTCGGTGGCGGGCAGGTCGGCGGGCAGGGCGTGCTCGACCGAGCCGAGCGGCAGCGCGCGCTGCACCGCGCCGACCGGCAGGGCGTCGGCGACGGCGGTGCCGCCGGGGACGGCGCCGGTGAGCGTCTCGGCACCGGGCACGGCCTGGGTGACCGAGCCGGTCTGGGTGAGTCCGCCGAGCGGGCCGGTGCCGGCGGTGGCGCTGCGGGTCTCCGCGCTCTTGCCGGTGACGGCCTCGCCGAGCTTGCCGGCCAGGGACGAGGCGACCTTCGGGGTGACCGAGGAGAGCTGGCCCGCGGTCGCCGCGGTCTGGTCGACCGGGGCGGTCAGCGAGCCGGCCTTCTCGTTGGCCTCGGGCAGCTGCTGGGCGACGATGTTTCCGGCGGCGTCGGCGGAGGCCGGTACGCCGGCGGCGACGGTGGCCGCACCCGTGGTCCCGGCGGCCTGGCCGAGCTGGTGGGTGGTGTGCTGGAGGGTGGAACCGGTGTCGGTGTTGGCCAGCTGGCCCAGCGGTGCCGCGAGGTCGCTCTTGGGCAGCAGGGCGTCCCCGCCCAGGGCGGACGCGGAGCCGGCCGCGAGAAGCGGGGTCGCTCCGGCGGCCACGACGAGCGCGGCCTGGGCGATCCGGCGCGTGAGGGGGTGAGACATGGGGCTCCTCGAAGGGGTCTGGGTCCGTCCCGTCCGCCAAAGGACCGGGCGTGGACGACCGGGCGGACGACGTTGTTACCGCTTGAGAAGCCAGAAGGTTTCGGCCGACGCAAGGAATCTTCCTGGCCGACCATCGGATCGTACGACCACAACAGCGCTGTCCGACCGGCCCGGTCGGACGCCGTCGAACCGCCCCGGTCAAGGGGAGTGACGGTTCTCCAGCCGGGTTCGCCGGAGCGGGCGGCCGGTCCACCGGGGTTGACCGGAATCACCCGTCCGGCGGCAACCCGAACACCAGTGCGTCAACTCTTGTCGGCCGGGGCCAGCGTGACCTGGACGAGCTTGGTCGAGGTGCCCGAGGTCTGGTTCTGCCAGCCGTCCTCGGACTTGGACTTGCGCCAGATCTTCCCGTCGTAGGCGACCGTCGCGATGCCCAGCTGCTGGGCCTGGGCGACCGCCCAGTGGGCGACCTCCCAGCCGCTCGCCCGCTCGGCGCTCACCCCGCCGTCCGCCGCCCCCGCGTCCGGCGAGGAGGTCAGGGCGGCGGTGGCCGGGTCCGGGGTCAGCGAGACGGCGTTCTCGGCGCCCTTGATGGTCGAGGTGTAGCCGGTCGCCGGGGTCACCGTGCGGCCGAACTCCCGGCGCACCCGGTCGGACAGCACCTGGGCCCGGTCCGGCGCGGCGGCCGGGGCCGCGGTGGCGCCCGGGGTGGCGCCCGGCGCGGCCGAGGCGGAGTCCGCCGGGTCCGGCTTGGCGTAGTCGTGCACCACGCAGGAGAACGAGGCGGGCTCCCGGCCGGCCAGCGCCGAGGTGAGCAGGGTCGCCTTGGTCTCGTGCTTGGCGTAGGCCTGCGGGTAGCCGCTCTTCTGCACCGTCTGCGCGGCGTCGGTCAGCGGCATCCGGGTGTAGCCCGGGACCTTGACCAGGCCGTCCAGGAACTTGTTGGTCGCGTACACCGGGTCCGAGATCTGCGCCGGGGTGCCCCAGCCCATCGACGGCCGCTGCTGGAAGAGGCCGATCGAGTCCCGGTCGCCGCCCGCGAGGTTGCGCAGCTTGGACTCCTGCATGGCGGTCGCCAGCGAGATCGTGGTGGCCCGGTCCGGCAGCCCGCGCGAACGCGCCACCGCGGCGATCGTCGCGGCGTTGGCGGCCTGCGGCAGCTCCAGCGTGCCGTTCCCGGCCGCCGTCTTCACCGAGCACTCCTCGGACGCGCCGGGCTTGAAACCGAACCACCAGATCCCGACCACGGCCAGGCCGGCGACCATGGCCAGGCCGAGCAGCCCGACGATCACCATCAGCAGGGCGCGAAGCGGCCCGCGGCGGCGAGTGGGCTCCTCTTCGTCGCCCAGCTCTTCGCTGCTCCTTCTCCTGGCCACCGTCGCCCCTCTCGCGCCTGCACCTTGATCCGACACCGTACCCACTCGGACGGATGTGCGGCGCCTTCCGGTTGCCGTCACCCGCCTCCGACCGGACCGGGCCGCGGATTAGGCTGGCTCCCATGAGCAGCTCGAACCCGACGCCCCTGGACCTCACTCTCGACGGCGGCACGCTGACCGCCCGGCTCGTCGACATCCCCTCGGTGAGCGGCGACGAGCAGGCGCTCGCCGACGCCATCGAGACCGCGCTGCGCGGCTACCCGCACCTCACCGTGGACCGCCACGGCAACAACGTGGTGGCCCGGACGAACCTGGGCCGGGCCGAGCGCGTCGTCCTGGCCGGCCACCTGGACACCGTGCCGATCGCCGACAACCTCCCCTCGTGGGTCGAGGGCGACCTGCTCCACGGCTGCGGCACCACGGACATGAAGTCCGGCGTGGCCGTGCAGCTGCGCCTCGCCGCCACGGTGCCCGAGCCCAACCGCGACCTCACCTTCGTCTTCTACGACTGCGAGGAGGTGGAGGCCTCCCGCAACGGCCTCGGCCACCTGGCCAAGGACCACCCGGAGTGGCTGGCCGGCGACTTCGCGGTGCTGATGGAGCCCAGCGGCGGCATGGTCGAGGGCGGCTGCCAGGGCACCCTGCGGGCGCAGGTGCGACTCACCGGCGTGCGCGCCCACTCGGCCCGCAGCTGGCTCGGGGACAACGCCATCCACCACGCCGCCGAGGTGCTCACCCGGCTGGAGAACTACCAGCCGCGCCGGGTGGAGATCGACGGCCTGGAGTACCGCGAGGGCCTGAACGCGGTCCGGATCGACGGCGGCGTGGCCGGCAACGTGATCCCGGACGAGTGCGTCGTCACGGTCAACTTCCGCTACGCGCCGGACCGCGACGAGGTGGACGCGGAGAAGCACGTGCGCGAGGTCTTCGACGGCTTCGAGCTGACCGTCACCGACTTCGCCGTGGGCGCCCTGCCCGGGCTCTCCCAGCCGGCCGCCCAGGCCTTCCTGGAGGCCACCGGCGGCCAGGCCCGGGCCAAGTTCGGCTGGACCGACGTCGCCCGGTTCAGCGCGCTCGGCGTCCCGGCGGTCAACTACGGCCCCGGCGACCCGAACCTGGCGCACAAGCGCGAGGAGTACTGCTCGCTGAGCGCCATCGCCGAGGTCGAGGACCGGATGCGCGCCTGGCTGACCAGCTGAGCCGACGCCGGCGACGCTCGTCCGATCAGCAGTCGAACGCCACCTTCCGGATGCTCAACCGACCTTCCCCCGTTGCCTGAAAACGGGGGAGGGCGGGCGTAGGGTTTCGTCATGACAGGCACAGGAGACGAGAAGCACTACGGCCACGGCCCCGAGCAGGTCGGTGCGCCGCGGAAGAAGAAGGCCTGGCCCGAGAAGCAGAAGGGCCCGGTGCTGGTGCGCCGGGACCAGGTCGGTACGAGCACCACGGACCAGCGCCTGCTGGACACCACCGGTCCGACCGACTGGCTGCACACCGACCCGTGGCGGGTCCTGCGGATCACCTCGGAGTTCGTCGAGGGCTTCGGCGCCCTCGCCGAACTCCCTCCCGCGATCAGTGTCTTCGGCTCCGCCCGGACCCCGGTCGACTCGCCCGAGTACCAGGCGGGCGTGGCCATCGGCCGGGCCCTCGCCGAGGCCGGCTACGCGGTGATCACCGGCGGCGGCCCGGGCGCGATGGAGGCCGCCAACCGCGGCGCCTCCGAGGCGGGCGGCCTCAGCGTCGGGCTCGGCATCGAGCTGCCCTTCGAGCAGGGCCTCAACGAGTTCGTCGACCTCGGGCTGAACTTCCGCTACTTCTTCGTCCGCAAGACGATGTTCGTGAAGTACGCGCAGGGCTTCGTGGTCCTGCCCGGCGGCCTCGGCACGCTGGACGAGCTGTTCGAGGCGCTCACCCTGGTGCAGACGAAGAAGGTCACCCGCTTCCCGGTGATCCTCTACGGCAGCGCCTACTGGGGCGGCCTCTACGAGTGGCTGAAGGACACCCTGGTCGCGCAGGGCAAGGCGGCCCCGCACGACCTGGAGCTGTTCCACATCACCGACGAGATCGACGAGGTCATGAAGATCCTCGCCGACGCCCGCCGGCCCGCGAACGAGATCTAGCGCGAGCGAGCCGAAGGGTCGCGCCGGTGCCGAAAGCGAGGAGCGACAAGCGAGGGACGAGCGCCGGAGCGACGAACGTCGGCACCGGGTCCGAGCGCCCCGGAGGCGAGCCGAGCGCCGACAGGAGGGTTCACGCCAGCCCCCGGCGGGCGACCGCCGGGGGGCGGGTGCCCCGGATCGAGGCGACCATGTCCAGCACCTGGCGGGTCTCCGCGACCTGGTGCACCCGGTAGACCCGCGCGCCCAGCCAGGCCGAGACGGCGGTGGTGGCCAGGGTGCCGAGCAGCCGCTCGTTCACCGGCCGGTCCAGGGTCTCGCCGACGAAGTCCTTGTTGGAGAGCGAGACCAGCACCGGGAAGCCGGTCGCGGTCATCTCCGGCAGCCGCCGGGTGGCCTCCAGCGAGTGCCGGGTGTTCTTGCCGAAGTCGTGCCCCGGGTCGATGACCACCGCGTCCCGCCGCACGCCCAGCTCCACCGCGCGCTCGGCGAGCCCCACGGTCACCCGCAGGATGTCCGCCATCACGTCCTCGTACCCGACCCGGTGCGGCCGGGTACGGGGCTCGGCGCCGCCCGCGTGGGTGCAGACCAGCCCGGCGTCGTACCGGGCGGCCACCTCGGCGAGCCTCGGGTCCACGCCGCCCCAGGCGTCGTTCAGCAGGTCCGCGCCCACCTCGCAGACCGCCTCGCCGACCTCGTGCCGCCAGGTGTCCACGCTGATCACCGCCTCGGGGTGGCGCTTGCGCAGCTCGGCCACGAAGGGCACGGTGCGCCGCAGCTCCTCCTCGACCGTGACCTCGTCGCCCGGCCCGGCCTTCACCCCGCCGATGTCCAGGATCGCCGCGCCCTCGGCCATCGCGCGGTCCGCGGCGGCGAAGGCGGCCTCGTCGGCGAAGGTCGCGCCCTTGTCGAAGAACGAGTCCGGCGTCCGGTTGACGATCGCCATGATCACCAGCTCGTCGTCACCGAATTCCCGCGGTCCCAGGCGCAGTGCCACCGATGTCTCCTCCAGAGCTCCTGCGGGTGCGATGATGGCCCCCGGCCTCACTAAGGGACCATGCTGTCATGATCAGTGTGGTTGCCTGCCACCACATAGCGGACCGGCCGGGAGTTCGGGAGGACAGCTCGTGTTCTGGGTGATCGTGGTCGCCATGGCCGTGGTGGTCGGCGGTGCCGCCCTGGTGGCGCTCGGCGGGGGCGGCTCGATGCCGGAGGCGGCACCGGACCGGATCTCCGCGCGGCTGCCGCAGGACCGCCCGCTGGGCCGGGCGGACGTGGACGAGCTGCGCCTGCCGATGGCGCTGCGCGGCTACCGGATGGACGAGGTGGACGACGTCCTGGACCGCCTCGGCGCCGAACTCGCCTACCGCGACGCGCGGATCGCCGAGCTGGAGGCCGCCGCCCACCTGCGCGGCGCCGTCGAGGCGACCAGCGCCCCCGACCCGGCGGCCGAACCGCTGCCCGGCCTGGAGCAGTTCGCCCAGGTGGTCGAGCCGGCCGTGGTGCTCGCCAAGCAGCCGGCCGGGGAGCACGCCCCCGAGGACGCGAAGCCGGGGACGGAGAAGTGACCGACCCGGCCGGGGGCGCGGTGCTCGGCGCGGACGGCCTGCGCCGCTGCGGTTGGGGCGACTCCACCGACGACTACCGGGTCTACCACGACACCGAGTGGGGCCGCCCGGTGCACGGCGACGACGCGCTGTTCGAGCGGGTCTGCCTGGAGGCCTTCCAGTCCGGCCTGTCCTGGCTGACCATCCTGCGCCGCCGCGAGGGCTTCCGGGCCGCGTTCGCGGGCTTCCGGATCGCCGAGGTCGCCGAGTTCGGCGAGGCGGACAAGGAGCGCCTGCTCGCCGACGCCGGCATCATCCGCAACCGGGCCAAGATCGAGGCGGCGATCGCCAACGCGCGGGTCGCCCGCGACCTGGCGGGCGGCCTGGACGCGCTGATCTGGCAGTTCGCCGCCGAACCGGGCCGGCCGGCCCCCCGCACGATGGGCGAGGTGCCGGCCGTCACGCCGGAGTCGACGGCACTGGCGAAGGCGCTGAAGAAGGCGGGCTTCCGCTTCGTCGGCCCGACCACCGCGTACGCCCTGATGCAGGCCTGCGGGCTGGTCGACGACCACCTGGCGGACTGCCACGTCCGCACCGGCGTCAAGGGCTGACCGGCGGGTCCGGGCCGGCCGGCCCGGACCCGGACACCGGCCCTAGCGGCCCAGGTACGTCGGCTTCTCCTTGGCGATGAAGGCGCGCACCGCGATCCGGTGGTCCTCGCTGTCGCCGGCCAGCGTCTGCAACTCGTCCTCCTTGTCGAGGAGTTCGTCCAGCGAGTGGGAGGCGCCGTAGGCCAGCGACTCCTTGATGGCGCCGTAGGCGACGGTCGGGCCCTCGGCCAGCTCGCGGGCGAAGGCCCGTGCGGTGGCGGCGAGTTCCCCGGCCGGCACCACCCTGGTGGCCAGGCCCAACTCGGCGGCCTCGGCGGCCTTGACCGTGCGGGGCAGCATCAGCAGCTCGGTGGCCCTGGCGTGCCCGACCAGCCGGGGCAGCGTCCAGGAGGCGCCCGAGTCGGCCGTCAGCCCGATCCCGGCGAAGGCGGTGTTGAAGCCGGCCCGGTCGGACAGGACGCGGAAGTCGCAGGCGAAGGCGAGCGAGGCGCCGGCCCCGGCCGCCACCCCGCCGACCGCGGCGACGGTCGGCTTGCGCATCCCGGCCAGCGCCCGCACCAGCGGGTTGTAGTGCTCGCCGACGGTCCGCAGCGCGCCCTCGCCGGTCTCCTCGGCCCGCTTCAGCATGGCCAGGTGCTCGTTCAGGTCCTGTCCGACGCAGAACGCCCGCTCGCCCGCTCCGGTGAGCAGGACGGCCCGCACCGCCGGGTCCGCGGCCGCGGCGGTCACGGCGTCGCGCAGCGCGACCTTGGTGGCGACGTCGAGCGCGTTCATCGCCTCCGGGCGGTTGATGGTGATGACGGCCAGGCCGCCGTCCAGCTCGTACAGCACGGAATCGGACATGGGTGAGGGCTCCCGGGATCGAGGCGTTGTCGGTCGTGTGTGTCAGGATGCCGGAGCACGCGGGGGCCTGGGGAGTGTGAGGTATCGCACCTTCGGGCGGTGTCCGCACCACCGCCACGCCGGGGCTTATGACGTGGTTTGCGGCGGTTGGGGGCGGTCCGGTCGTGGTTGCACCGAGAGTGATGTTGGTCATCAGCCCGTGGCATGCGGGATAATGGCTTCCGATCAATGCGTTCGATACCGGCGGTGGACGGACTGCCGGTGCGTAGCTGAGCGGTTGCAGGAAGGGGAACGAGCATGGCGGCCATGAAGCCGCGGACGGGTGACGGCCCGCTCGAAGTCACCAAAGAGGGACGGGGCATCATCATGCGCGTTCCGCTCGAAGGCGGCGGACGCCTTGTGGTGGAGCTCACGCCGGACGAGGCCCAGGCCCTCGGCGAGGCCCTGAAGAAGGCCTGCGGCTGACCGCAGCAGGTGCTCGCCATCTCCTGGAGATGTGCTGCCGGGCCCGGGTTCGACGTCATGTCGGCCCGGGTCCGCACGTTTTCCCGGGCCCGAAGGGGCGCCGGGCTCGGCGCCCGACGCTCAGCGCTTGATGTTCAGCGCTTGACGGCGCAGAGCAGCCCGTCCGACACCGGCAGCAGCGCCGGCAGCAGGGCCTCGCTCTCCCGCACGTCCCGGACCAGGTCCCGGACCGCGCCGGTCTGCGGGTCCTGGAGCTCCGGCTCGGCCAGCCGGCCCTCCTGGAAGACGCCCTCGAAGCAGACCATCCCGCCCGGCCGCAGCAGCCGCAGCGCCTCCCGCAGGTACTCGCAGGACTCGACCGGGTCGCCGTCGCAGAACACCAGGTCGTACTGGCCGTCGGCGAGCCGGGGCAGCACCTCCAGCGCCCGGCCCGGTATGAACCGGGAGCGGTTGGCCGCGAACCCGGCCGCCTGGTACGCCTCGCGGGCCAGCTGCTGGCGCACCGGCTCGGAGTCGACCGTGGTGAGCACGCCGTCCGGCCGCATTCCGCGCAGCAGGTAGACCCCGGACACCCCGGTGCCGGTGCCGATCTCGGCCACCGCCTTGGCGTCCAGTGCGGCGGCCAGCAGCCGCAGGCAGGCCCCGCCGCTCGGTCCGATCGCCCGTATCCCGGTCCGCGCGGACTGCGCCCGGGCGTAGGTCAGCACGGCGTCCTCGCTCACGTAGGTGTCGGCGAGGGCCGCGTGCGCGGGCCCGAACTCGCTGATGGCTGCCTCTTTCGGAGCCCCGGGCGAGGCCCGGTGCCGAAGGATGTCGATATTTCCTGGCACAGATTACTGGCCGACCGGGAACCGCGTACGGCGGCGGGCCGTTGTCAGGACGGACCGGGTGCGGAAGACCTCCCGGGCACTTTTATCCGGGCTTGACGGGTGAGGTGGATATGGTGGTGGCCCTGCTGGGCAGAAGAGCCGACCGAGGAGGTGTGGCCGAGGGCGACGTCCCTGTGCGGCGGCACTCCCGCGGCACCGCGTCAGCCCGTACGCCGAAGCCCGTGATGAACCAGCCTGCGCACTCCGACCTGGACCAGCCCGTGGCCGCGACGCCGGCCGGCGGCGCCACCGAGGCCCCCGCCCTCGCGACCTTCACCGAGGGTCCCGACGCGCAGACCTGGACTCCGCCCAGCTGGGAGGAGATCGTCGAGGCGCACAGCGCCCGCGTCTACCGGCTCGCCTACCGCCTGACGGGCAACCAGCACGACGCCGAGGACCTCACCCAGGAGGTCTTCGTCCGGGTGTTCCGTTCGCTGTCCACGTACACCCCCGGCACGTTCGAGGGCTGGCTGCACCGGATCACCACCAACCTCTTCCTGGACATGGTCCGCCGCCGCCAGCGCATCCGCTTCGACGCGCTCGGCGAGGACGCGGCCGAGCGGCTCGCCTCCCGCGAGCCGAGCCCGGCCCAGCACTTCAGCGACACCCACTTCGACGCCGACGTGCAGCAGGCGCTGGACACCCTGGCGCCGGAGTTCCGCGCCGCGGTGGTGCTCTGCGACATCGAGGGCCTGTCCTACGAGGAGATCGCCGCCACGCTGGGCGTCAAGCTCGGCACCGTCCGCAGCCGCATCCACCGCGGCCGCTCGCACCTGCGCGCCGCGCTCAAGCACCGCGCCCCCGGCTCGGCCCCCGGCCGGGAGCGCCGCGGCGGCTCGGAGGAGCCGGTGCCGGTCGGCGTCGGCGCGGTCGAGGCCGCGGTCGCGCCCGGTGGGCGCGGACGGAGGCGGTCGTGAGCGGAACCAGCCGGTCCGGTTCGGGTCGGTCGGACGCCTCCGACCGGTCCCCGAACCGACGGGGCTGGGCCCTGCCGGGCCGTCGCGGAGGCGACGAACCCGGTGAGCCCGTGCTGCCCGCGGTGGCACTGCCCGCGGACACGGCGCTGCACGCGCTTCCCGTCCGCCCCGCCGCACCCGCCGAGGACCACCACCTCGGCGAGCGCCTCTCCGCCTTCCTGGACGGCGAGCTCGGCCACGACTCGCGCGACCGCGTCCAGGCCCACCTGGCGACCTGCCCGCACTGCCTCGCCGAGGTCGACGAGGCCCGCGCCGTCAAGCACATGCTGACCCGCACCGGCACGCCCGGCCCGTCCTCCGCGCTGATGGCCCGCCTGATGGCCGTCGGCGGCCTTCCCGAGGACGCCCCGGCGGACGGCGACTGGCCGGCCGGCCGCGGCCGCCGCGATGACGACGACGACCTGCCCGGCGGCGGGGTCGCCGCCGCCGGGACGCTCGGCGGCAGCCGGCTCGACGGCGGCTCCTTCGGCCGCGGTGCCGGGGCCTCCTTCGGCGCCGGCGCGCTCGGCGCGGACACGCCGCTGCCCGGGGTCGACCCGCGCGCCTTCGGGCGCGGCGCGGTGCTGCGGCCGCTGATGGGCCGGCGCTCCGCCCGCCCCGAGCCCACCGCCGCCCCCGCCCGTCCGCAGTCCTCCGCGGCCGTCGTCCGCCCGCCCGCGCGGGGCCGCCGGCTGGTGTTCGCCGCCGCGGGCGCCTTCTCCGTCGCCGCGGTGACGCTCGGCGGTGTCGGCGGGCTCAGCACGCAGGGCGAGGAGCGCCACGGCACCACCGTCAGCCCGCCCGGCTCCGGCACCGGACGCGGCGGCGGCCTCGTCCCGATGAACGCCCAGGTCCCGGTGGACTTCCCCGGCCGCCCGGTCGCCGCGACCCGCGACGCGACCCCGCCGGGCTCCCCGGAGCGCTACCCCGGGGGCGCCGTGGCACAGCGCCAGCAGACCCGCTAGAACAACCCTCGACGGACCCGGGACGCGCGCTCGATCCCCCGTCCGGACGGCCTCGGCCACCGGCAGGTCTTTACCACGGCTTCATCCCAGCGTGGACCAGGGACTCGCCGGTGGCCATTACCCTGTAGGAACCGTCGTCCGACGAGCTAGGGAGCCAAAGGTGTTCAGCGACGTGAGCGGGCTGGAGGTGCTGACCCTCGTCGTGATGGCCATCATCATCTTCGGTCCGGACAAACTGCCGAAGCTGATCCAGGACACCATGAACGTCGTCCGGAAGATCCGTTCCTTCGCCGACAACGCGAAGGAGGACATCCGCAGCGAGCTGGGCCCCGATTTCCAGGACTTCGAGTTCGAGGACCTGAACCCCAAGACCTTCGTCCGCAAGCAGCTCATGGGCGGCGAGGAGGACCCGCTGGGACTCAAGGGGATGAAGGACTCGCTGGACATCCGCTCCGTCCTGGACGACAAGCCCGCGGCCCCGGTCAACGGCCGCAGCGGCAGCGTCAGCTTCGAGAAGTCCGCGCCGGCCCCCGCCTCCGCCTCCGCCGGCGCCCCGCTGGCCCCCGGCGAGCGCCCCCCGTTCGACCCCGACGCCACCTGACCGACCCCGCGTACGGCGCCCCGGCGCCGCGCCACCGCCCCGCCCGGCCACCCGGCTGAGCGGGGCGGTGGCGTGTGCGCCGCTATTGTGCTGATTGCTCCCGCTGAGCCGTCCGTCACACCGCGCCCCGTCGCGGAGCGGTAACGGCCCCGGGGAGCGCCGCGGTACGCCACCATGGGAGCGCGCCACGGCAGGCAAACGTGTGTTTGAGGAGGCCCGGGGATGGACGCGACGAGTCAGGCGGGAGGGGCGACGGCCACGGCCGGCGGCCCGGTGGTCGGCGGACAGGCGGGCCCGGCGGACCCGCTGGTGCCCTACCTGTCCGCAGACTTCCCCTGGTACGGGCTGGACGAGGGCTGGACCGGCCGTCGCTTCCTGGTGCAGGCCGGCGCCGGCCCCCGCACCGCGGGCAGCGTCGACTACGGCTCGCTCGGCCACGGCGAGGAGCCGGCCCAGCGGTACGAGCCGCGCGACGTGCGGAAGTTCGCCGTCGTGGTCACCGTGGCCCGCCGGGACAGCCGCCGCAGCGCCGACAACACCGGCACCCTGGAGGCGACCTCCGCCTCCTCCGCCGCCTGGCTGGCCGGCTCCGGCCTGCTCGCCGGCACCTGGCCCGGGCAGCTGGACCGGGCGCTGCGCCAGGACTGGCTGGACCAGCAGAGCAGCCTCGCCTGGGACCTCGCCGACGACCTGGCCGGCCCGGGCTGGTCCACCCTCAGCCTGCCGGTCAACGGCCTGCCGCAGCCCTTCCGCTACCGCGAGTCCGAGTACGGCTGGGTGCTGGCCGGCGAGGCCCCCGGCGTCCTGCTCGGCGCCTACGGCCGCGGCGTCAGCGCGTACGGCCTCGGCTTCTCCACCGTCCCGGACCTGACCGCCTACACCCGGCCGTAGGGCCCGCGGCGGTACGGCGAAGGGCCGGGTGGTCAGACCCACCCGGCCCTTCGTCGTCACCGTCTCAGAACTTGTTCCTGGGCGTCAGGCCCAGCGACATCCCGGACAGCCCGCGCTGGCGGCCGCCGAGCTTGCCGGCCACCGCGCGCAGGGCGACGCCGGCCGGGGAGTCGGGCGCGGCGAGCACGACCGGGCGGCCGTCGTCGCCGCCCTCGCGCAGCCGCACGTCGATCGGGATCGAGCCGAGCACCGGGACGGTCGCGCCGACGGTGCGGGTGAGCGCGTCCGCGACGGTCTGGCCGCCGCCGGTGCCGAAGACGTCGATCATCTCGTCGCAGTGCGGGCACGGCATGCCGGACATGTTCTCGATCACGCCGACGATCTTCTGGTGGGTCTGCACCGCGATGGTGCCGGCCCGCTCGGCCACCTCGGCGGCGGCCATCTGCGGGGTGGTGACGATCAGGATCTCCGCGTTGGGGACCAGCTGGGCCACCGAGATGGCGATGTCGCCGGTGCCGGGCGGCAGGTCCAGCAGCAGCACGTCCAGGTCGCCCCAGTACACGTCGGCGAGGAACTGCTGGAGCGCGCGGTGCAGCATCGGGCCGCGCCAGACCACCGGGGCGTTGCCCGGGGTGAACATGCCGATCGAGATGACCTTCACGCCGTTCGCCTGCGGCGGCATGATCATGTCCTGGACCTGGGTCGGCCGGCCCTCGACGCCCAGCATGCGCGGCACGCTGTGGCCGTAGATGTCGGCGTCCACCACGGCGACCTTCAGGCCGTCGGCGGCCATCGCGGCCGCCAGGTTGACGGTCACCGAGGACTTGCCGACGCCGCCCTTGCCGGAGGCGACGGCGTAGACCCGGGTCAGCGTGCCCGGCTTGGCGAACGGGATCTCCCGCTCGGGGGCGCCGCCGCGCAGCAGCTGGGACAGCTCCTTGCGCTGCTCGTCGCTCATCACGTCGAGCTCGACCTCGACGCCGGTCACGCCGGGGACCTTCCCGACCGCCTCGCGCACCCGGGTGACGATGGTGTCGCGCATCGGGCAGCCGGAGACCGTCAGGTAGACCGCGACGCTCACCACGCCGCCCTCGGCGATCCCGACCGATTTCACCATGCCGATCTCGGTGATCGGGCGGTTGATCTCCGGGTCGTTGACGGTCGCCAGCGCCTGGCGTACGGACTCCTCCGTGACGCCGGCCGCGACCTCTGTCTCGTTGGCCATGCCTTGATGGTACGGCGCCCGGCGAAGTCGTTAACCGGTCGGTAGCGTGCCGCGGGTCACAGCGGCTCGGGGGCTTCCCGGCGTTCGTCGATCTCCTTGAGCAGGGACTGGAGTTCGGACCGGATGCTGCCCAGTTCAGAAGTGATGAAGGCCCGGGTGGCGACCTCGCCGAGCCCGTGCCGAAGGGCCGCGACCTCGCGGGTCAGGTACTCGGTGTCGGCGATGTTGCGGTCGCTGCGGGCGCGGTCCTGCTCCATGTTGACGCGGTCCCGGTTGTCCTGCCGGTTCTGCGCCAGCAGGATCAGCGGGGCCGCGTACGAGGCCTGCAGGGACAGCGCCAGGGTCAGGAAGATGAACGGGTACTCGTCGAAGCGCACGGACATCGGCAGCAGCGTGTTCCACGCTATCCAGACGACGACCACCACCGTCATCCAGACGATGAACCGCCCGGTGCCGAGGAAGCGGGCGATCCGCTCGGACAGGACGCCGAAGGCCTCCGGGTCGTAGGAGGGCAGCGTGAGCAGGCCGGGCCGGGCGGTGCGCGGCTGGTCGAGCCGGGCGCGGCCGGTGCCGGTGATCGGCGCGGTCTCCGCGCGCCGGTCCCGGGCGCCCTCGCGGGTGCGCAGCTCGCGTAGCTGCCGCAGCTGGCGCAGTTCGCCTTGGAGGCGCCGGCGTGCGGAGTCGTCCGACCGTCCGCTGCGGTCACCGTCCATCGGTCACCCCTTCCGTCTCGTCGTCGCGGACCTCGTCGTGGGCGTGCAGCGCGGCGTCGCGCCAGTCGTCCGGCAGCAGGTGGTCGAGCACGTCGTCGACGGTCACCGCGCCGAGCAGGTGGTCCGCGTCGTCGACGACCGGCGCGGCGACCAGGTTGTAGGTCGCCAGGTAGCTGGTGATCAGCGACAGCGGGGTGTCCGGCGGCAGCGGGTCCAGGTCGTCGTCGACCAGCGAGCCGACCAGGACGTACGGGGGCTCGCGCAGCAGCCGCTGGAAGTGCACGGTGCCCAGGTAGCGGCCGGTCGGGGTCTCGTTCGGCGGGCGGCAGACGAAGACCTGCGCGGCCAGCGCGGGCTTGTGGTCGCTGACCCGGACCCGGGCCAGCGCCTCGGCGACCGTCGCGTCCGGCTCCAGCACGATCGGCTCGGTGGTCATCAGACCGCCGGCGGTGTCCTCCTCGTACGTCAGCAGGCGGCGCACCGGCGCGGCCTCGTCCGGCTCCATCAGCTGGAGCAGCCGCTCGGCCTCGTCGCCGGGCAGCTCGGAGAGCAGGTCGGCGGCGTCGTCCGGGTCCATCGCCTCCAGGACGTCGGCGGCGCGCTCCTCCTGGAGCTTGCCGATGATCTCGACCTGGTCGTCCTCGGGCAGCTCCTCCAGGACGTCGGCCAGCCGCTCGTCGTCGAGGGCGGCGGCGACCTCGGCCCGGCGCTTGGCGGACAGGTGGTGCAGCACGCTGGCGAGGTCGGCGGGGCGCAGCTGCTCGAAGGTGGCGAGCAGGTTGGCCGCGCCCTGGTCCTGCTCGGGCAGCGAGAAGCCGGTGACGTCCTGCCAGTCCAGGGTGAGCCGCTCGCCCTTGCCCTTGCGCAGCCGGCCGGCCCGGCCGACCTGGACGAAGACCTTGCTGATCTCCCACTCGCGCAGCCGGGTCTGCACCATGCCGACGTCCAGCACGGTGACGTCCTCGGCGGTCTTGGACCAGGTGACGGTGCGGTCCAGCAGCTCGGCGAGCACCAGGGTCTCGGACGGGCGCTGCTCGAAGCGGCGCAGGTTGATCACGCCGGTGGTGAGCACCTGGCCGGACTCCAGGCTGGTCACCCGGGTCATCGGCAGGAAGATCCGGCGCCGGCCGACCACCTCGACCACCAGGCCGAGCACGCGCGGCGGGCGGCCGCCGAGCCGCAGCGACACGACCACGTCCCGGACCCGCCCGACCTGGTCGCCGTTCGGGTCGAACACCGCGATGGCGGACAGATGGGAGATGAAGACCCGGGTGCCTGGCCCTGCCATGGACTCCCTCGACTCGCTCGACGCCGTACCGGGTGCGCCGGGGGCGCACTCGCGGCCAAGGCTACCCGCGTGTTCCGGGCCCGGCCGGGAGGCACGGTAGCCGCCGGACGCGTCCTGGGCATGAACCTTTAACGGCGCTTGAACAGCAGTTTGGGCAGGCCGGCCGGGATCGGCAGCCGGGTGGTGGCCGGGGTGGGCATCGGCTGGGCGGCGTGCGAGCCGTCCGGCATCGCCCCGGGGTGCTCGGTGAGCGGGCCGGTCGGCTCCAGCCGCAGCACCCGGCACTCGCGGGCCCAGCGCTCGGTGATGGCGTCGGTGTCGGGCGCGTTCAGCCGCTTGCCCTTGAGCTCCTCGACGGCGCCCAGCCAGGCCTCGCTGCCCGGGGCGGGTTCGACCACCCGGGCGCTCCAGCCGGTCAGCCGGCCGCCCTTGTCCTTGCTGCGGACGGTGACCACGGCCCCGGCGCCGGGCTCCAGGCCGTGCAGCGGCTGCTCGGCGCCCCCGCCGACCACCACGACCGCGCCGTCGTGCCAGGCGTGCCACAGCGGCCGGGCCTGCTCCTGCCCGTCCGCGCGCACCCAGAGCAGGCCGGACTTCTTCGCGGCCTCCTCCAGCAGGGCCCGGTCGAGGAAGTCGTCGGCGGTCGCGGCGGCGGGCGTACGGTCCATGGCGGACAGCGTACGGCTTTCGGCGTCCACCGGGCGTCTCAGCCTCCGGGCGACAGTTCCATTGCGCCGCCACGGGCCTTACCGTATGACCGCCCCACCCCCGCGACCAGCAAGGAGCGCCGTGCCCGCCGCCCGGCCCGCGACCGCCCCCTCCGCCGCCCCCGCGACCGCCGACCCGGGGCCGGCGCACCCGCTGCCCACCCTCGACCTGCTGCTGCTCGCCGTCTCGATCGGCGGCATCTCGCTGTCCGGCCCGCTGATCAGCGCCACCGCCGCGCCCGCGCTGGCGATCGCCCTCTGGCGCAACGTCATGTCGGTCGGCGTCCTCGGCCCGTACGCGCTGCTGCGCCACCGCGCCGAACTGCGCGGGATCGGCCGGCGGGCGCTGCTGCTCGCGGTGGCCGCCGGGGCGCTGCTCGCCGTGCACTTCGCGCTCTGGATGCCCAGCCTGCGGATGACCTCGGTGGCCTCGGCCACCGCCCTGGTCACCACCACCCCGCTGTGGACCATCCTGCTGATGCGGCTGATGGGCGTCCGGGCGCCGCGACTGGTCTGGCTCGGCACGGTCGTCGCCTTCGCCGGGGTGCTGGTGCTGACCGGCGTCGACCTCTCGCTCTCCCCGCGCGCGCTGGTGGGCGACGCGCTCGCGCTCGCCGCCGGCCTGGCCGCGGCCGGGTACATGCTGCTGGGCGCCGAGGTCCGCAAGACCGTCAGCACCACCGCGTACACGCTGGTCTGCTACGCCACCACGGCCGTGGTGCTGCTGGGGATCTGCCTGGTCGCCGGCACGCCGCTGGCCGGGTGGCCGGCCGGGGTGTGGTGGCAGATCGTGCTGCTGATGGTCGCCGCCCAGCTGCTCGGCCACTCGCTGAGCAACCGCGTGGTGCGCAGCCTCGGGCCGTCCGTCACCTCGACCGCGATCCTGATGGAGACGCCGGGCGCGGCGCTGATCGCCGCCCTCTGGCTGGGCCAGTGGCCGCCGGCGGCCGCCTACCCGGCGGTGGTGCTGATCCTGCTCGGGCTGGTCCTGGTCGCCCGCGGCGGGCGGCGCTGACCGCAGGCTCCGGCCGGGGTGCCGCCCTCAGCGGGGCCCGGGTGCCGACGCCGGCGCGGTCAGAGCCAGCCGTTGCGGCGGAAGCCCCGGTACATCCCGAAGCAGATCAGCACGATCGCGCCGAGCACCGTCGGGTAGCCGTACTTGTGGTGCAGCTCCGGCATGTACTCGAAGTTCATGCCGTAGACACCGGTGATCATGGTGGGCACCGCGAAGATCGCCGCCCAGGCGGTGATCTTGCGCATGTCCTCGTTCTGCGCCACCGAGACCTGCGCCAGGTTCGCCTGGAGCAGCGAGTTCAGCAGCTCGTCGAAGCCGTGCACCTGCTCGGCGACCCGGGCCAGGTGGTCGGCGACGTCCCGGAAGTACTTCTGGATGTCCGGGTCGACCAGCCGCTGGAGCGGCTCGGACAGCTGCTGCATCGGGCGCAGCAGCGGCGCCACGGCACGCTTGAACTCCAGGACCTCGCGCTTGAGTTGGTAGACCCGGCCGACGTCGGCGCTGCGCCCGCCCTTGGCCGAGAAGACGCCGTACTCGATCTCGTCCACGTCGTTCTGGAGCCGCTCGGCGACCAGCAGGTAGTTGTCCACGACGTGGTCGGCGATCGCGTGCAGCACCGCCGCCGGGCCCTTGGAGAGCAGCCCGGCCTCGTCCGCGTCGGCCTCCAGCCGGTGGCGCAGCTCCTGCAACGAGCCGTGGCCGCCGTGCCGGACGGTGATCACGAAGTCCCGGCCGGCGAAGACCATCAGCTCGCCGGTCTCCACCACCTCGCTGGTGGGCGTGAGCTGGTCGTGCTCGACGTAGCGGATGGTCTTGAAGACGGCGAACAGCACGTCGTCGTAGCGCTCGACCTTGGGCCGCTGGTGCGCGTGCACCGCGTCCTCGACCGCGAGCGGGTGCAGGCCGAAGCGCTGGGCGATCCCCTCGAACTCGGCCTCGGTCGGCTCGTGCAGCCCGATCCAGCTGAACGAGCCCTCGCCCTCGGGGAGTTGGTGGGCGGCCTTGACCCGGTGGGCGGCCTCGCGCGGGCTGCACGTCTCGCCCCTGCGCTTGCCGTGCTGGTAGACCGCGCAGTCCACGACCGCCGAACCGGCGTCCTCGGGCAGGACGGCGTAGACGCCGGCCGCGCCCCGGCGGCGGTTGGTGCGGACGGCGGCGCGCAGGCTGTTGATCATCGACATGGCAGGCTCCCAGAGGCAGGAACCGTCGCGCGGCCGCGCGGAAGGAAAAACGTTCGGCCGCGGTACGACGGCGGAGAACACCGGTGAAACGGGGGATGAAAGTGCTCTCCCGGCCGGTCCGTCCGCCGTGGGGCCTGTGCCCGGGGCTACCGCGGCTGATTCAGCCGGTTGGGCCTGCGGGGCGCGGGGTACGGGGAAGTCGGGGCCGGGCAGAGCTGCCGGTACTGCATGGTCGGCCGGTATCCACCGCAACCACCTCCTTCGCGCCGCCGCCCCGGGACGAACGATCCCGGTGGCCAGTCGCTCACCCTAACATCTGACCGGGCGTCGAGGCCGAGGGGTTCCCGGAGGTTTCCGAAGGCTTTACGGGATCCTTGCCCCGCCCGGCCGTTGCCCCGCCACGGCGCACCGCCGCACCGCCGTCGCACCGCCTCCGGCCCGCCCGCACGCGGCCCGCGAACCCCCGGGGGTTACGCTCACCGGCATGGCGCACGACTTCCCGCTCTTCGGCGACCCCCACGGCGGCAGCTCCCCGGAGCTCACCCGGGAGGCGGTGCTGGCCGCCGTCGAGGCCCGGCTGATCTCCACCTTCGGCGAACCGGGCGGCCGCGCCGCGGTCACCTTCCTCGGCGCCGACCGGATCGAGGTGCTGCGCTTCGGCCCGGACGCCGAGGGCCTGGTGCGGTACGCGACGCTCGGCATGTCCGCCGCACCGATGGCCGACCCGACCGCGCCGGTCGCCGACCAGGTGCGCGGCCCGCGCGTCGAACTGGTGCTGACGGTCCGGGGCGGGCGCGACAGCGTGCTGCGCACCCTGGCCACCTTCGCCGCCACCCCGCAGGTCGAGGGCCTGGTGGTGGCCCCGGGCGGCTCGCTGGACCTCGGCTCGCCGCTCTGGGACGGCGCGCCCTTCACCTCGGTGCTCGCGGCCGAACCGGGCGGCCTGGTCGAGGACCTGGAGCTGGCCGAGCCGGCCGACCCGGTCCGCTTCCTGCCGCTGCTGCCGATGACGCCCAACGAGGCGGGCTGGAAGCGGGTGCACGGCGCGGCCGCGCTCCAGGAGCGCTGGCTCGACCAGGGCGCCGACCTGCGCGACCCGGGCCGACGCGGCGTCCGGCTGGACTGACCGCCGCCCGGCCGTACTCCGAACTCCGAACGCCGGGCCAAGGGACTCATCATCCCCTTGGCCCGGCGTTCGCGTTCGTTCGCGTCCGCTCAGCGCTCGATCGGCTTCGCGCCGGTCGCCTGCGCCAGCAGCGCCCCGTACACCTCCGGGTCGGTGGTGTGCTCGCCGAGCCGTACGGTCTTGCGGGTGCCGTGGTAGTCGCTGGAGCCGGTGACCAGCAGGCCGAGCTCGCCGGCCAGGCCGCGCAGCCGCTCCCTGGTCTCCTCGTCGTGGTCGGTGTGGTCGACCTCCAGCCCGGCCAGTCCGGCCGCCGCGAGGTCGGCGATCACCTGGTCGGAGACCGTCCGGCCGCGCTTGACCGCGCCGGGGTGGGCGAACACCGGCACCCCGCCGGCCGCCCGGACCAGCCGGACCGCCGTGACCGGGTCGGTCTCGTGCTTGCGGACGTCCGCCCGCCCGCCGTTGGCCAGCCAGTCGGCGGTGAAGGCGTCCGAGACGGTGGCGACCACGCCGGCCTCGACCAGCGCGCTGGCGATGTGCGGCCGGCCGACCGAGCCGGCCCCGGCGATCCGCCGCACCTGCTCCCAGCTGATCTCCGCGCCGAGCTCCCGGCAGCGCTCCACGATCGCCCGCCCGCGCCGGAACCGGTCGGTGCGCACCAGGTCCCGCTCGCGCGCGAACTCCGGCTCCTCGGGGTCGAACAGGTACGCCAGCAGGTGCAGGCTGATCCCGTCCACGGCGCAGGACAGCTCGGCGCCCGGGACGACGGTCAGCCGGCTGCCCGCGGGCAGTGCGCGCACCGCCCCGGCGGCCTCGGCGTGGCCGGCCACGGTGTCGTGGTCGGTCAGCGCCACCACGTCGAGGCCCGCGGCGACGGCCGCCGCGACCAGCTCGGCCGGGCTGTCGGTGCCGTCGGAGGCGTTGCTGTGGGCGTGCAGGTCGATGCGCACGGATCGGGCTCCTGGAGGCTCGTGGGTGCCGCCCAGGATAGGCCTAGGGCCGGTCGTCAAACTCGCGTCTGCGGGGCGACGCCGGGGCACGCACCTCGCCGCGTTGTCGTCGGTCGCCAATGCTCCGCAGTGGCTCCCTCCTCCGCCTTGCGATGCACGCACCCCAACGCCGCC